>JANQPK010000196.1 GCA_028289505.1 Cyclobacteriaceae bacterium | reverse complement strand
ACCGCAAAGTCTGAATTTTTATATTGATGGTTGACCTTTTCCTCGAAAATGGATGAGGCTACTAGTTTGCCCTCTTCATTATCCGAAGTGGCCTTAATCAGATGTACCAGCTCACCCGCTTCATTTTGGGTCCAAACGTCTTTATGGAGTTGCGCTTTATTATGGTTAATAACAGAGTTTGCGGCGTTAACGATGTTCTGTGTAGAACGATAGTTCTGCTCTAACTTGATTACCCTCAGATCGGGGTAGTCCTTTTCGAAATTCAGGATATTTTGTATGTCAGCTCCCCTAAAGGCATAGATGCTCTGTGCATCGTCACCGACTACCGCAATATTTTGGTTGACTGCGGCCAACTTTTTGGTTATCAGATATTGTGAAAGGTTGGTATCCTGAAACTCATCTACCATCACATAATGGAAACGATGTTGATACTTGTTCAGTACTTCCGGATAATCCTTAAACAATACGTTGGTTTTAAAAAGCAGGTCATCAAAATCCATAGCATCAGCCTTATAGCAACGTTCCACATACTGACGATATAAATTGCCTAGTTCGGGTTTTAGCTGGCTTTGATCATCAGCTTGGAATACTGGATTTTGCAAGTAGTTCTGCCAGGAGATTAGTCGGTTTTTCGCTGCAGAAATCCTATTTAGCACCACATTTGGTTTATAGATTTTATCATCAAGCCCTTTTTCTTTAACCATGGCCTTAATTAAAGACTTGGAGTCATCCGTATCGTAAATTGTGAAGTTTGAGGGAAAGCCCAATTTTGCAGCTTCTGCCCTCAGTATACGAGCAAAAACAGAATGAAAAGTGCCCATCCACAAGTTGCGCGCTTCAGTACCCACCACCTGTTCAATGCGACCCCGCATCTCCTGTGAGGCTTTATTGGTGAAGGTCAAAGCCAGAATATTGAATGGATCCACTTGATGACTCTTGATTAGGTGAGCAATTCTGTAAGTAAGTACTCTGGTCTTTCCGGATCCAGCACCGGCAATTATCATGCATGGACCTTGGGTATGAATTACTCCTTCCTTTTGTGCTTCGTTTAACTGTTCCAGGTAATCCATAATCCCAAAATATAATCAGCAGGCAAGTTACAATTTGACCGTTTAACTCTGTAGTTTTTCAATCTCTAATTCAAGCTTTTACTAGCAGTGGTATAGTAAGAAGTAGCCCTCACACTCACACCTAAACCCAAATTCTGCCTGTGGATAATACTGTGCACAAGTTGTTTAAAAGAGATGTCAGCAATATTTGTTATAGGCAGCTGGTCCACCTACCTTAGACATGTCGAGTATGATAACTGACAAGTCGAAAGGACTAGGGTTGACGGACAAGTACCTCGGTAATTTTTATCCTAAAACTCAGAAACCACAGTAGCATTCGAAAGAAGGTGCTGAGGAAGAAGTCAAGGTTACTACAGCTTGATGTTTATACGAAGCTACGGGTTCGGATAAGCGAAAACGGGAATCGTTCATTAGAGTGGTTCCCGTTTTTATTGTTAGGACCACCAAAGTCACACTCAGAGGTGACAATTGACAAAACCAAAACTCAACTCTACTAACTAAGCCCCCCCAATTAGTTGTTCCCTCATTCCTCCATTCCCTCATTCCTCCATTCCCTCATTCCCTTGTTCCCCCATTCCCTGATTCCCTAGTCTTCTAGAGAATTGATGGTAACCCAGTATCGGTAACCTACGAGTGCTTTTTCCAGCTTGCTAAGCTTGGCCAGATCCTTTTGAGCGAAGCTGGGCAGGACTGCTTTATTGACTTTTGCCAATATCTTGAAAAAAGACCTTTTCATTTATGATATTTGTACGAGTAGGACAAGATAGAAAAACTTTTATCAGCTAATGCTTGAACTAGACCATACGTTGATCAGTGATGATTTGAAGACGGCATATTTTGTGTGCGATCTGAGCAAATGCAAAGGAGCATGCTGCGTAGAAGGTGACCTTGGTGCTCCTCTAGAGGAAGATGAACTCTCAATTATGGAGGCTATATATCCAAAAGTTGCTCCTTTTCTATCAGATGCAGGTAATGAAGCCATATCAGATCAAGGAACTTATATAAAGGATTACGAAGGGGATTACTCGACTCCCACCATTGATGGGAAGGAGTGTGCCTATGCGGTTTACGATCAAAAGGGTATTCTGAAATGCGGTATTGAGGAAGCGTATCAACAGGGTGAAATTGATTTTCAAAAACCCCTTTCTTGCCACTTGTACCCAATCCGCATTACCAGTTACCAGCATTATGATGCGTTGAATTATGATCAATGGCAAATCTGTGACCCAGCTTGTGACTTGGGTAAATCAATGCAATTGCCACT
Source organism: Cyclobacteriaceae bacterium (assembly GCA_028289505.1). Taxonomy (GTDB): domain Bacteria; phylum Bacteroidota; class Bacteroidia; order Cytophagales; family Cyclobacteriaceae; genus SZUA-3. The sequence continues at coordinate 5,195 of JANQPK010000196.1, read as the reverse complement.
TTATAAGTTTCTGAAAATTCCGTTGATCAGAAAATACGGAGAACAGTGGTTTAACCGACTGGAAAGTCTGATTACCGCTCCACCAGATCAAAAGAATCCATAAAAGCAGTGGTAAATTTCCCACTTTTAAAACGTTTATCGTCCATTAATTGGATGTGGAAAGGTATGGTGGTTTTAATTCCTTCTATCACAAATTCCTCCAACGCCCTTTTCATACGTACCAAAGCTTCCTCTCTGGTAGTAGCAGATACAATTAGTTTGGCAATCATGGAGTCGTAATTTGGAGGAATGGTGTAACCAGAGTACACATGTGTGTCAACCCTCACACCATGCCCACCGGGAAGGTGCAAATTGGTGATTCTTCCAGGTGAGGGCCTGAAATCATTAAAAGGGTCTTCGGCATTTATCCGACATTCTACCGCGTGCATTTTTGGAAAATAGTTGTTCCCGGATATTTCAACACCCGCGGCTACTTTAATCTGTTCCTTAATGAGGTCAAAGTTTGTTACCTCCTCTGTTATCGGGTGTTCTACCTGGATCCGGGTGTTCATCTCCATGAAATAAAAGTCTCCATGCTTGTCAACCAGAAATTCCACGGTACCCGCTCCCTCATAGCCAATAGCCTCAGCACCCTTTACCGCTGCCTGACCCATTTTCTCTCTCAATTCATCATCTACGATAGGCGAGGGAGTTTCTTCCACCAACTTCTGATGCCTTCGCTGGATGGAGCAATCCCGCTCACTTAGGTGGCAGGCTTTACCCTTGCTGTCACCAACCACCTGAATTTCAACGTGTCTGGGCTCTTCCACATATTTTTCCAGATAAAGCCCATCGTCTCCAAAAGCAGCACTGGATTCCATTCTGGCATCATCCCAGGCTTTTTGAAATTCCTCTGGATTCTTAACAATACGCATGCCTTTCCCACCGCCACCAGCAGTGGCTTTGAGAATCACTGGATACTTGATACGCTTAGCTATCCTTAGTCCTTCTTTCACGCTGGCTAACAATCCTTCGGAACCAGGAATGGTAGGCACGCCTGCCTCCTTCATGGTTGCTTTGGCGGTTGCTTTGTCTCCCATTTTGTTGATCATTTCAGGAGAAGCGCCGATAAACTTGATCCCATATTCCGCGCAAACTTGTGAGAATTCTGCGTTTTCTGACACAAATCCATATCCAGGATGGATGGCATCGGCATTGGTAATTTCCGCTGCAGCGATGATTTGTGGTATATTCAGGTAAGAATCTGTACTGGGAGGGGGGCCAATGCAAACTGCTTCATCTGCAAAACGTACGTGTAAACTTTCTTTGTCTGCGGTTGAGTATACCGCCACGGTGCGAATACCCATCTCCTTACAGGTTCGGATAACTCGCAGGGCGATTTCCCCTCTATTGGCTACTAGGACTTTCTTAAACACGGATGGTTTAACTTAATGGTTATGGGATAGAAATCAATCGGGATCGATCAAGAATAATGGCTGATCGTATTCCACTGGAGATGAATTATCGACCAAAATTTTAATTACTGTTCCGGCAATCTCCGATTCTATTTCGTTGAAAAGCTTCATGGCCTCAACCACACATACAGTTTGACCCACTGCAACTTTGTCACCTACCGAGATGAAGGGCTCTGCATCGGGGTTTGAGGAGCGGTAGAAGGTACCGATCATTGGGGATTTTATTTCCTGATATCCGTTTTTGGTGGATTCTGCTACTGCGGGCGCAGCTTCAGGCTTGGAGGTGCCGTTTTCTTCCGCCACCGGCGCCGGTGCTGCTGGTGCTGCCGCCGCTGCAGGAGTTACTGCAATAATCTCCTTGGTCTTCTGTTTAACCTCAGAATTCTTTCTAACCTTTATTTTGAATTCCTCTGTCTCAATATTGACCTCATCCAGACCGGATTTGGCAATAAAATCAATCAACTCCTGAATTTCTTTGGCTTTCATATTTAGTTTTTTACTCGTTCGGAATAGGAATTTGTTCGAGTGTCTACTTTAATGGTTTCGCCTTGGTCAATAAACAAAGGCACTTGAATTTCAGCACCGGTCTCCAAGGTGGCGGATTTAGTGGCATTGGTGGCGGTATCTCCTTTTAAACCGGGCTCTGTGTAGGTGATACTCAATTCTACAAATGGAGGAAGATCGACACTCAGTGGAGTCTCGGTCTCATCGTGGTAAACTATTTCAACTTCCTGACCTTCCTTCAGAAGATGGTAACCGGTTATCTGGTTTTCAGGTAAACTCATTTGTTCAAAAGTATTGCTATCCATGAAATGATAACCGATATCGTCTTTGTATAAAAACTGGTGGGGTCTGCGTTCGATGCGAGCAGTAGTAACTTTCACACCGGCGGTGAAGGTGTTGTCCACTACTTTGCCGGTATTGATATTTTTAAGCTTGGTTCTGACAAAAGCTGGACCTTTGCCCGGCTTAACATGCTGGAACTCTACTATAGTGTAGAGGTCATTATTGAATTCGATACACAACCCGTTTTTGAAATCAGCGGTGCTGGCCATTGGCAGGTATTTTGACGTAATTTACAAATCAAATCATTAAATGCAATCTATTGCAGGCCATTAATAGGCCCACCTTAAATACATGGAACCCCAGGTAAACCCCCCTCCGAATGCCGCCAGAATCAGATTGTCACCCTTTTTGAGTTTGGACTCGTAGTCCCATAAACACAGGGGTATGGTCCCCGCGGTGGTATTGCCATATTTGCTAATATTATTCATCACTTTTTCCGATCCGATGCCCATTCGATTGGCGGTGGCGTCAATTATGCGCAAATTGGCTTGATGTGGTACTAACCAGGCAATGTCATCTGCCTTAAGGTTATTCTTTTCCATGATTTCGGCAGAAACATCTGCCATGTTTTTGACCGCAAATTTAAACACAGTGGCACCTTCTTGTTTCACGTAGTGCTCTCGGGCCGATACAGTTTCATGACTAGGGGGATAATTACTACCTCCGGCTTTCATGTGAAGATATTTGACACCTGAGCCATCAGCCCTGAGTATCGAATCCATAACACCTTCTTCTTCTTCAGTTGGTTCCAACAAGACCGCTCCTCCTCCGTCACCAAAGATGATACAAGTTTGCCTGTCCTGGTAGTCGATTATTGAAGACATTTTGTCTGCACCTATCACCAAAACTTTATGGTGAGTCCCAGACTCAATAAATTTTGAGCCAGTTGCTAAAGCATACAAGAATCCTGAACAAGCAGCTTGAATATCATAGCTAAAGGAATTTATGGCTCCGATGCCATCCGCAATGATGTTAGAGGTGGAAGGAAACAGCATATCCGGTGTCACGGTGGCGCAAATTATTAGGTCGATTTCAGAAGCATCGGTATTGGTCTTTTCTAGTAGGCGCTTCGACGCTTCTATGCCAATTACTGAGGTTCCCTTACCTTCACCCTTTAAAAGCCTTCTTTCCTTAATTCCAGTACGAGTGGTGATCCATTCATCAGAGGTATCTACCATGGTTTCTAACTCAGCATTGGTGAGCACATAATCCGGGACGTACCCGCTTACGCCACTTATTTTTGCCCTTATTTTTTTCATATTCGTTTTTTAGTCTAGTAAGCTTTCCTGGATTTTAAGGTGGACCTGGGAATGAACCATCTGCCTGGCTTGTAGCAACATATTTTTTATGGCCATTGCACTGGAAACACCATGACCTATTATTACGTTGCCGTTAATGCCCAAAATTGGACTGCCACCGATGGCCTCGTAGTTGAACTGATCAAAGAAAGGATCTGAAAATGACCTTTTCTTAAGCATTGAATATATCGACTCTGCCAATTTGAGGATGACATTCCCGGTGAATCCATCACAGACAATGACATCTGCTTTGTCGTTGAAAATGTCGTAACCCTCTATGTTACCGATGAAATTAATCTTGCGATTTATCTTGAATAACTGGTAAGCGGCCTGGGTTAGTAAAGTTCCTTTCTTTTCTTCTGTGCCAAGACTCATCAACCCTACTTTGGGTTTGTCAATGCCTAATACATGGTGGGCATATATGGAAGCAATTTCCCCAAATTGAATTAGTACATCTGGCTTACAATCGGCGTTGGCCCCAACATCCATGATTACGCCTAGCCCCCCAGATTCCTTGGGCGCGAATCCGGCGATACCCGGACGAATCACACCAGTAATGGCTTTGATTGAAAACATGGCTCCCACATGCATAGCGCCGGTGTTTCCTGCGCTACAAAAGGCATCAATAGCGCCTTTTTTAAGTAGCCCATAGCCATATGGGATTGAGGCCAGAGGTTTTTGACTGAGCGCTTTGGTAGGATGCTCACCCATTTCGATAATGTCAGGTGCATGGCAAACCTCAATATTAGAACCATTTACCCCGGCTTTCTCAAGCTCAGAGTTGACTAGATCTTCAGGTCCGATTAATACTAATGTTACCTCTTCCGATAGTTCTTCCAAGGCTAGCTTAGCACCTTCAATAGTAGATTCAGGGGCAAAATCACCCCCCACTACATCCAAAGCGATCTTCATAGATCTAGACCGCTATTTCTTTCTCTATCGCAGGCTTACCCCGGTAATAACCGCACTCGGTACAAACTCGATGCAAAAGCACAGGTGCTCCACAATTTGAGCATTCCATGTAACTGGCAGCCGTACTTTTGTAGTGAGTTCTGCGTTTATCCCTTCTGGATTTTGAGATTTTTCTCTTAGGATGTGCCATTGGGTTGTATAATTTTCGTTCTTTAGTTCTTCTTTAATTTCTTCAATGCTCCCCAGCGAGGGTCAGGTCCCTGTTGATCATTTTCCAACGGTTCGGCCTCAGAGCGATAAACCAAAGTGCCAAACTCCTCTTCTTCCTGATCATATCTAGGATGCAACTGCTTCATAGGAACCGCCAGACCTATGAATTCGAACAGGTAATGGCCAACATCAATCCTTTCAGTCTCGTTGGTTATCATTACCATTTGGTGGTCCAGTTCCGTTTCCTGATCACCATATTTGAATATTATCTGACGCGTCTCATCAATAGGGTAGTCAAATAACTCTAAACTGCGATCACAAGTTAGTTCTACCAAACCTTTGACCGAGATGTTCATTTGAATAAAAGCATCATTCTTGTCAAGCTCGATTTTTGCCTCCAGGCTTCCGCTGCTTATCAAATCTTGGTCCAGGTCTGCAAAGAACTCATCATCGATGGTGAAATCGAATTGATGAA
>JANQPK010000197.1 GCA_028289505.1 Cyclobacteriaceae bacterium | reverse complement strand
ATATTTTCAAATTATCTCACGAATAAGGCAATATTTTCATCCTACAAATGTAATTTTTTGGATTTTCATATTTTAATCAGTTCATTTTTTAACTACAATATTTTCATAAATTGATATGATAGCTTTTATTTGGTTTTGCATTAATAGCCATTTAGTCAATTAGGAATTAAACTATCTACTTATGAAAGAAGGAGCTACAGAGCTAGTATCCGCGGCAGCTGACGTTGCCAGTCTGGCTGACGTAAGCGGACAAGTAGCACAAAATCTGCTGACCGTCAACAATGTTTGGATGATGGTGGCCACCTTCCTGGTGTTCATCATGCACCTGGGGTTTGCTGGAGTGGAGGCTGGCTTCGGACAGGCGAAAAATACTGTTAATATCTTATTTAAGAATACACTTACTCCTCTTATAGGTATTCTTACCTATTATATAGTAGGTTTTAATCTTATGTATCCCGGTGAGTTCTTCCTTGGAGAATGGCTGGGATTTGCCGGATTCTTCCTCTCACTTCCTGAAGGAGGAGAGGGTTATGCCTATGTTGAAGGAGGATATACTTACTGGACTGATTTCTTGTTTCAAGCTATGTTCGCGGCCACCGCGGCAACCATAGTTTCCGGAGCAGTGGCTGAACGTATCAAAATCAATGCATATCTGATATTCACGGTAATTTTCGTGGGGATAGTCTACCCTTTCGTGGGCAGCTGGAAGTGGGGTGCCGGTTGGCTTGACTCTATGGGCTTTTACGATTTTGCAGGCTCTACTCTGGTTCACTCAGTGGGAGGTTGGGGTGCACTGGCCGGTATTATGATCATCGGACCCCGTCTGGGTAAGTATGTTGGCGGGAAAGTAGTTGATAAACCAGGCTCAAGTGTTCCACTGGCTACCATGGGAGTATTTCTACTGTGGTTCGGCTGGTTCGGATTCAACGGTGGTTCCGTCTTAAGCGCCGATCCGGGTGCAGTATCCAGGGTCTTAGTAACTACCAGCCTGGCGGCCTCAATGGGTGGAATTGGAGGATACATCACCGGATGGGTGGTATTTAAAAGACTTGACCTTGGCATGGTACTCAATGGCATACTAGCAGGATTGGTAAGCATTACCGCGGGAGCGGATGTAATTAGTCCGGGTTGGTCACTATTTGTTGGGCTGGTAGCAGGTGTCCTGGTGGTACTATCTGCTATTACACTGGATAAATTCAAGCTAGACGACGTAGTTGGAGCTGTATCAGTGCATCTGACTTGTGGTATTTGGGGAACCCTAGCAGTAGGGATCTTCAGTGTTGATCATTCTTTTATTACCCAATTGATAGGTGTACTGGCGATTGGCGTGATATCATTCCTTTCTGCGGTCATCATATTCAAAGTACTGGATGCTACGGTAGGAATACGGGTGTCAGAGCAACACGAAACTGAAGGGCTCGATAGTCACGAGCATGGCATTCGTGGTTACACCATTATTCTGGAGTAGAGTCAAAAGTTCATTAATCAACTTAAAACAATTCAATCAATCACTAAATAATAAAGCGTATGATAACAATTATCAACAAAAAAAATGTAGCTGCTTTTTCAGTTACCCTAATGCTATTAATAGGTGTATCGCTAACACCAAACCAATTATTTGCTCAGGAAGAGATGGATGACAAATTTGGTCTTACCGTAACCCTGAATTCAGACCAGTTTTTTGGGTTCTATCCATTCTTTGCCGGTTCCTATGCCGTAAGTGACAACCTGGACTTTACCTTTTACGGTATTCTTTGGTCAGGTGGTACTGGTGGTGGTTGGGGTAACTGGACTGAATTTGGGGTAGGAGTGAGTTTTCCTGCCGGAGACGCCTTTACTGTAACCCCTCAACTTGGTTTTACCAGCGGTAATCTTTTGTCTTCAGGAGCCAGCGGGCCAGCTATAGTCGGTGATGGAATTGTACCAAATCTGACTGTAGGACTTGACACGGAGAAACTCTCAGGTGAGCTTTATGCTGGGTTTTATGCGCCATTTCGAGATGAAGCCCCACTAGGGGGAACTACCCTTTCGTTTCTACACTATTGGTTGTTGTTGGGGTATAAAACAAGTTCCTTTTTTACTTTAGGAGCACACTATGAGCACCTGATCAACACCGGGGGTTCAGAGGTCGAGGAATCAACAGATACGTACCAATGGTTAGGTCCCTACGTACAGTTTAACCAACCATCAGGTGGGGTTTTTGCCAGGTTCTCCTTTGGAACTGATTTGCTGGATGATAACGATTCCTTCTATAAACTGACTGTAGGTTACAGTTTCTAATAGCAGAAAGATAAGGTCAATGAAGTTTGGTAGTAAAAAACGATTGGGGCTATTTGCAAATTCCTTAGGTAGTGGAAAATTCCATTGACAAATAGAAAACCCCGCTGTAAAGCGGGGTCCCAATCGTTTTGATCACAATCTACTAATTTGTGCTATTTGTGTTCAAATTACTAACAATAATTAACCATTAACCTGAAGTAAAATTAAGGAATTCATTTTCTCTTTAAAAGACTTTTATAAGCATTGATTAAGAATTACGACAAATTAAAATAAGGCCAATAAAATTCAGAATTTCGTAAAATACATCTACTAAAAGTGGTATTTTCGAAATATACCGAGTCATATTTAGGAAATTGAGCTATTTGGAAAGTAAATATTCCTTGAATTCTTTGAAGGAAGCCGCAAGCATTGTGGCTTTTTTTTGCTTACTCAGGACTGCTTTAAGTTGATCAGGAATTATCACTGGCTCTGAAATCAAAGGTTGAACCACATCCAGAAACTTTGCCGGGTGAGCAGTACCCAGGAAAACACCAATACTCTCGGGGTTTTTGGACAAATATTGCTTCAATCCGAGATGACCAACTGCCCCGTGAGGATCTAGAATATACCCTGTGTCACTATAAACCTTCGCAATCTCTGTTCTGGTCTCATCATCATTGAAGGTATAGCCAGTAATTTCCTTACACACTGAATGGTGATCTTGATGAAAGAGGTCCATCACCCTTACAAAGTTGCTGGGATTTCCTACATCCATGGCATTACTTATGGTCTCCACGGAGGGTTTAGCATGATATTTTGCTGACTTCAGATAGTCATAAAACACTCGGTTATCATTATTTGCGGCAATAAAATGGTCAATCGGCAACCCCATTCTTTTGGCCAACAATCCTCCCATAAGGTTGCCAAAATTTCCGCTGGGAACGGAACAGATAATGGGTCTATTTAAGTGTTTCAGTTTGGCGTAGGCCTGAAAATAATAAAAACTTTGTGGTACTAACCTAGCGATGTTGATGGAGTTAGCCGAGGTGAGGTTGAGGTGTTGTTTAAGGTCCTGGTCCAGAAATGCAGTTTTGACCAGTTTCTGACAATCATCAAAAGTACCTGTAATCTCCAGGGCGGTAACATTTCCACCAATTGTAGTCAGCTGCTTTTCCTGTATCTCACTCACTTTTCCAGAGGGGTATAAAATAACCACATCAATACCCGGAACTTGATAGAAACCTTGGGCTACTGCACTTCCGGTATCCCCAGATGTTGCCACCAATATGCAAGGCCTTACATCATGCTCATCCAATATATGGCCTATCAATCTTGCCATAAAGCGCGCACCAAAGTCTTTAAATGCGAGGGTCGGTCCATGAAATAGCTCTAAACAATAGGTTCTTTCAGTCACCTTTTTTGCCGGTACCTCGAAATCGAAAACATCTTGTACCATACCTTTAAGTGATTCAGGATCAAGGTTTTCTCCCAATAATGCCTGACACACTGTAAACGTGATTTCTCTAAAGTTTAACGCTTCAATATCCTCGAAAAAAGAATCTGGCAACACCGGAATACGCTCTGGCATGAACAACCCGTTGTCCTTGGGCAAACCCAATAACACCGCCTGTTTTAGAGAATACTTGGTATCTGGACTCTTGGTACTATAGAAGTTCATTTCAGGAAATAATCAGAGGGCCTTGCTGATTGACAGGCGAAACATAAACATCACTTACGATGTCCAAATCTTGGAAACACGATTCCATGGCCTGTGCCACTTGTTTGGCATTCTTTAAGCTTCGACTCAGGGCAAAGATGCTAGGTCCCGACCCTGAGATCCCACAGCCCAAAGCACCCGAATCCAAAGCAGCGGCTTTTACTTGCTCGAAACCAGGTATCAGCATTGATCTGACTGGCTCCACAATAACATCCTCCATGGATCTTGAGATCAAATCATAGTCCTGCTTGATAAGGCCGGTCACCAGCCCTGCAATATTACCCCACTGTTTTACTGCATCGCGTAGCAGCAAGCTCTTTTTGAGAATGCTGCGAGCATCTTTGGTGGCAATTTCGATCTGTGGATGGATAATGGTAGCAAACAGATCGTTGGGTGCATCAATCTTAACTACATCCAATGGATCATAACTGCGGATTAGCACAAACCCACCTAATAAAGCCGGGGCCACATTATCAGCATGGGGCTCACCACAGGCTAGCATCTCACCTTGCATGGCAAATGGTAAAAGTTCTGTAACCGTCAAAGGTCGACCTAACAACTCATTAACGCCAAATACCCCGGCAACTGCACTGGCAGCGCTAGATCCTAAACCGCTCCCTAAGGGCATCTTCTTCTCCAAATAGATCTCGATGCCAGTATCTAAATTCAAGTGTTCCAAAAAAGCCTTTATGGCAACTGAAACGGTGTTTTTTTCAGCTGCTTTAGGAAGCAAACCCTGGTCACCTTTTATATCTACAATGGAAATTCCAGGAGCATCACTTTCTACTAGAAGTACCTCGTCACCTGGTTTATGAACAGCAAAACCGAGCACGTCAAACCCGCAAGTGACGTTAGCAACGGTGGCTGGTGCGAAGATCTTGATACTTTTCATCCCACCAAATAATCGCTTACCTCCACCAAGTCTGCAAATACCCCTGCGGCTGTTACTTCCGCCCCAGCACCAGGCCCTCTAATCAATAACGGTTTCTCCTGATAACGATCGGAAGAGTAAGCAATGATATTATCACTGCCAGAGAGTGCATAAAACAAATGATCTGCCCCAACTGGCTCTAAACTGATACTGGCTTTACCGTTTTGCAATTTGGCAATGTACCGCAATACCTTTCCCTGATCACTGGCTTGTTTGATCTTTGCTTCCATCACAGGATCCTGATCTGACAACACCTCAAAAAACGCCTCCACAGATGGGGCCTCAAAGCACTCTGGTGCTAACAGCGGCTCAATCTCAACCTGACTTAACTCTAGTGAAAGGCCTGTTTCGCGCGCGAGAATCAAGATTTTGCGGGCAACATCCATTCCGTTTAAATCATCCCGCGGGTCTGGCTCTGTAAAACCTTTTTGCTGTGCTTCAAGCACTATTTTACTAAATGGTTTGGAGCCATCGAAACTATTAAAAATGTAGCTAATAGTACCTGATAAGACTCCTTCTATGGCAGTGATTCTGTCTCCACTTAGCACTAGTTCATTCAATGATTTGATTACTGGAAGGCCAGCTCCCACATTGGTCTCATACAAGAATTTAACCTGTTTACGGAACGCGGTTTGCTTTAACCCAGTATACTGATCCATTGATTGCGAGTTTGCCACTTTATTGGGCGTAACAATGGATATACTTGACTTCAAAACCTCAAAGTACTTGCTGGGTACTGTTGCACCTGCGGTGTTGTCCACAAAAACACTATTGGGAAGATTGAGCAACTGCATACTTTCAATAAAGTTGCTCAGATCGGTTGGTTGACCATTTTGGTCTAATTCATCTTGCCAATCATTTAGGGAAATTCCTTCATCCGCAATTAACATTTTTCGGGTATTGGCTACTCCAATTAACCTTATATCAAGCAAGCGCTCCTGATAAAAGAATTCGTACTGCTTTTGAAGCTGGCTTAGTAGGGTCTTTCCTATAAGACCAGTTCCTACCATGAAAAGATTTAAAAGTCTCCGGTTAGAAAGGAAGAAGGCCCCATGCAGTACTTTCAATGCTTTGGGCAAATTATGTTGGTCTATTACTACTGAAACATTCAACTCAGAAGAGCCTTGGGCAATAGCTACCACATTAACACCATTTTTACCAAGTGCCCCGAATAATCTATCGGCAATCCCTGGGGTCCTGCGCATGTTTTCTCCAATAATGGCTACGATCGAGTATTGATCTTCAATTAGGATTGGGTTGAGTAAACCGGCCTTAAGCTCAAAATTAAATTCCGATTGCAAGCTTTGCCTAGCGACTTCGGATTGCTCGGGATTAATGGCGAAACATATGGAATGCTCAGAACTGGCTTGGGTGATCAAGATAATGTTTACCCCAGATCTGCCCAAGGCCCCAAACAAACGACTTGCCACACCAGGCACACCCACCATTCCGCTTCCCTCCACATTGATAAGGGAGACTTCCTGAATGGAGCTTATACCTTTAATAGGCATTTCAGGTGAGTTTGCCTTTTTGCTAATGGTGGTTCCTTCAAATTTAGGGTTGAAAGTATTTCTAATCCTTAATGGGATATTCTTAGCAAAGGCCGGCTGCAAAGTTGGCGGGTATATCACCTTTGCCCCGAAATGCGTTAACTCCATCGCCTCTACGTAAGATAATGCAGGTAAAGAGAATGCTCGTGACACCACATTGGGATCAGCGGTCATTACGCCATCAACATCTGTCCAAATCTCTATTTCCTCTGCACCAACTGCACCTGCTAAAATAGCGGCTGTGTAATCCGAACCCCCACGACCCAATGTGGTTGTTTGTCCATTGTCATTAGATGCAATAAACCCAGTGACCACCGGGATACCCTCGCGCTCCTTAAAGAACTCAATAATGTTTTGATTGGTTGCTGGAAAATTTACCGAGGCAGCACCAAACTGGTCATCAGTGCGGATTAAATCTCTACTGTCTACCCATTGGGAAGTAATACCTAGCTGCGACAAATATTGATCTATGACGTAGGCCGACAATCGCTCTCCGAAACTCAATACCAGATCTTTACTGCGAGGAGATAATTCTTTCAGTAGGGTGATCCCGTGAATTATTTCTTCCAGCTCATTTATTTGCCGCTTTATATGAGCCAGCACTTTGCTTTGTGCTTTTATCGGAAGCAAATCCTTGACCACTTTGAAATGACGATCCTGGATTTTGAGTATGCCTTTACTCACTTGATCCACTTCTCCGGTAATGGCCCAATCGCCTATATCTAGCAAGGTATTAGTCACACCTTTCATGGCTGATACTACCACCATTACCGGTTCTTTTGATTGGTGATAGCGATCAAGTATTTCTCCAACCAGCTTAATACTGTCTGTGGACCCAACTGAGGTACCACCAAACTTCAAGACCTTCATGGCAGCAGATGCAATCTATAGATATAACTTAATTATGGAAGATAGGTATGACCCATAAGGAATTTATCGCACTCTCTTGCTGCAGCCCTGCCTTCATTTATTGCCCAAACCACCAGACTCTGTCCCCGTCGGGCATCACCAGCGGCAAATACTTTCTCAATATTAGTGGTGAATTTGCCGTAAGGAGCGTTGATATTACTTCTTTGATTAGTTTCTACCCCCAGTGCTTCCAAAAGTGTTGATTCAGGTCCAAGATATCCCATGGCTAGCAAAACCAGGTCAGCTGGCATAACGGTTTCACTTCCAGGCACTTCCACGGGGACGTATCTTCCTTCATCATTTTTCTCCCACTTAATAGTCACTAGATGGATCTGTTTTACGAAACCTTTGTCATCGCCAGTAAACTTTTTCGTCATGCTGCAATAACGGCGAGGGTCGTCTCCAAACCTTGCTTGTGCCTCCTCTTGGCCGTAATCCAGGAAATACACTTTTGGCCACTCCGGCCAGGGATTATCATCAGCTCTTTCCAGGGGTGGCTTATCCAGGATTTCCAGTTGGTTCAGGGATGCACAACCATGTCTCAAAGATGTCCCAACACAGTCTGTACCAGTATCACCTCCGCCAATTACAATCACATTCTTATCCTTTGCATTGATAAAGGAGCCGTTATTCAGTCCGTTATCCAATAAACTTTTTGTATTGGCTCTCAGGAAATCCATGGCAAAATGAACTCCCTTTAAATGTCGGCCCTCCACTGGCAGGTCTCTGGGTTTGGTAGCTCCAGTACAAAGTACCACCGCGTCAAAGTCATTCATTAGATCCGAAGCAGCTAAATTCTTGCCCACCTCGACGTTGGTTTTAAATTCGATACCCTCTGCCCTCATCAGGTCTATTCTGCGGTCTACTACCTGTTTTTTATCGAGCTTCATGTTGGGTATCCCGTACATCAATAAGCCACCAATGCGATCATCCCTTTCGAAGACAGTTACCGAATGACCTGCTTTGTTGAGTTGGTCTGCACAAGAGAGTCCGGCTGGACCCGACCCCACCACGGCTACCTTTTTCCCCGTCCTATGAGCAGGAGGTTGTGGTTTAATCCAACCTTCTTGGAAAGCCCTTTCAATTATAGTGTTTTCAATATTTTTGATGGTAACCGGAGGCTCATTTATACCTAAAACGCAGGAACCTTCACATGGAGCAGGGCATACTCTACCGGTAAATTCTGGGAAATTATTGGTTTTTAACAGTAATTGTAAAGCCTCTTCCCATCTGCCTTTATACACCATATGGTTCCAATCAGGGATAAGGTTGTTAATCGGACATCCAGTTGCCATACCTGAAATGAGTGATCCTGTATGACAAAATGGTACTCCACAATTCATGCACCTCGCCCCCTGATTTTTAAGATCTTCCTCCTTCATTTTGAGGTGGAATTCGTTCCAATCCTTCACCCTTTCTTTTGGAGACCTATCCGCAGGTATCTCCCTTTGATATTCCAAAAAACCCGTAACTTTTCCCATCTTTCTCAGCTAGCTTGTTCTAGTTGTTTTTGCTCTTGCATCACCCTTTTGTAATCTCTGGGCATAACCTTGACAAAGTTATTGCCTACTTGATCCCAATTGGACAAAATTTCATCAGCGATATCACTGCCGGTATAATCCCTATGCTTTTTAATCAGGTTTTTAACAAAATCGAAATCTTCAAAAGAAAAAGGATCAAGGTCAACCATTTCCTGATTACAGAATCGCTCAAAACGCTGATTTGGGTCGTAAACGTAGGCGATACCACCACTCATACCTGCTGCGAAGTTACGTCCGGTATCACCTAACACAATCACTCGACCACCGGTCATATATTCACAACCATGATCTCCAACACCCTCAACTACCGCTGTAACCCCAGAGTTCCTAACGCAAAACCGCTCACCAGCCTGCCCTCTAATGAAGGCCTCCCCTGAAGTGGCACCATAGAATGCCACATTTCCTATGATCATATGCTCATGCGGTCGGTAACCTGCTTCCTTGTGAGGATAAACAATTAATTCAGCACCTGACAATCCTTTACCAAAGTAATCATTGGCTTCTCCTTCCAGTTCAAATCTGAGCCCCGGTGCGGCAAAAGCTCCAAAACTTTGACCAGCAGATCCCTTGAAATTAAAATGTAAAGTTGCTGGGGGTAGGCCGCGAGCACCATATTTCTTGGAGATTTCATTACTCAACAGAGTGCCAACCGCCCGATCCGTGTTTATGATGTCGAATGAACCTTTGTACTTTGTACCATAGTCCAATGTACGTTGAGCCGCCTTAAGCAATATCCAATCTAGGACATCGTCCATTTCGTGGTCCTGCAGTATTTGGCAATACAAACCTGCCTCTGCGCCGGATTCCTCCTTGTATAAAATAGGGCTCAAGTCCAGGGTTTTCAGCTTAGGATCTTCAATATCTTCCCTGGTTTCCAGCACATCCACCTGCCCCACCATTTCGTCTACAGTCCTGAAACCTAAGGAAGCCATAATCTCCCGCAGGTCTTCCGCCAAAAATCTAAAGAAGTTAACCACGTAGTCTGGATCCCCGGTAAATTTCTTGCGCAACTCCGGGTTCTGGGTGGCGACTCCTACCGGGCAGGTGTTGAGGTGACACTTGCGCATCATGATACAACCTTCTACCACCAGCGCAGCAGTGGCCACGCCCCACTCTTCTGCACCCAGCAACGCCGCAACTGCTAAGTCCTTACCAGTCCTGATTTGTCCATCGGTTTGTAACACAACTCGATTCCTGAGCTTATTCTTTACCAAGGTCTGATGAGCCTCAGCCACTCCTAACTCCCATGGTAAACCGGCGTGACGAATAGAACTGATGGGACTGGCACCGGTTCCGCCATCATGACCCGATATTAATATGACATCGGCCTTGGCCTTAGCTACGCCAGCCGCAATGGTCCCAACTCCTGCCTCTGCCACTAGCTTAACATTTATTCTGGCCTCTCGATTTGAATTTTTGAGATCAAATATCAGTTGCTTCAGGTCTTCAA
>JANQPK010000191.1 GCA_028289505.1 Cyclobacteriaceae bacterium | reverse complement strand
ATGTGCCACCTCATGCAGGTATACCACCAAAAATGCGTAAGGATTCAGGTTGTTATTTATAGATATCTGGTGTGTTTCTTGGCTGGGCCTGTATCGATAATCTCCCAGCTTGGTTTTTCTGGGAGCGGTAATCTTAATTTGAAACTGGTATCTGGCCCAAAGTTGATAACAATAAAGATTGGCAGCATCCGGAAGGTAGGTCTTACAGGGCCAGGAGTCTGACGTCATATGAGGGCATAAAAAAACCACGCCAAATGGCGTGGTTTAAATCTAATGAATTTATGATTAGTTAGCTGCTTCTTCAGCAGACTCTTCAGCTTCTTCGATAACTTCTTCAGTGGTCTCTTCAGCTTCTTCTACAACCTCTTCGGTAGCAGCTTCAACTTCGTCGATAACCTCTTCAGTAGTCTCTTCTACCGCTTCAATCTCGCTTGCAGCATCCATAGGTTCCTCAGAAGCTTCGCTTGATTTTGCACAAGAAGTAGCGGCAAATAAAAATCCGCTCATAACTAATAACGCAAACAATCGTTTCATGGTAATTCCCGTTTTTGATTAAAAAATGTAAGCTGCAAATATATATAAATATTGCTCTTCGAAAATTATTTTCTCCTAAAAAACAGGCGAATAGGTACACCCGTAAAATCAAAGTGCATTCTCAACTTATTCTCTATAAAGCGCTTGTAAGGCTCCTTAATGTATTGAGGCAGATTACAAAACAAGGCAAAAGCCGGTGATCTGGAGGGTAGTTGGGTGATATACTTGATCTTAATATACTTGCCTTTAATCGATGGAGGGGGCCTTTTTTCTATTTCAGGAAGTAGCTTATTATTCAATGCGGAGGTTGGAATTCTTTTTTGCCGGTTCTGATAGACCTCCAGTGCCAATTCCATGGCTTTGTATATCCTTTGCCTATTGATGGCTGAGGTGAATATGATGGGGATGTAGCGCAAAGGACTCAATTTCTCCAGGATTGTTTTGCGATAAACTTCTGCGGTTTTATGATCTTTTTCGACCAGGTCCCACTTATTTACCAGTAGCACTATTCCTTTCTGCTTACGGTGTGCTAGTCCAATAATACTTTGATCCTGGCTTTCCAGACCCCTTTCAGCATCCAACATAATGATGCATACATCCGAGTTCTCCAGTGCATTGACAGATCTGAGAACCGAATAAAACTCAATGTTATCTTTAACCCGTGACTTCTTTCTCAGCCCGGCAGTATCGGTGATTATGAAGTCCTTACCAAACATTTGGTACCGGGTGTCGATAGCATCCCTGGTGGTACCTGCTATGTCGGTGACAATGGTCCTTTCTACTCCTAATAATACATTAAGGAAAGAGCTTTTACCTACGTTTGGTCTGCCTAGTATGGTTATTCTGGGTAAACCAGGGTCCTCGACATCCTTTTCAGGTGGAAGATGCCGAACGACTTCATCCAACAACTCACCGGTACCAGATCCGCTGGCTGCCGCAATTGGGAAAATTTCCGCAAGTCCCAAGCTATAGAATTCACCTGCCATATAGGATTTATCGGCATTGTCCGCTTTGTTGGCAGTGATCACCACCGGTTTACTGGAAGAGCGCAAAACGTTGGCAAACTCTTTATCCAAATCAGTAAGACCGGTATGGCAGTCCACCATAAATATGATTACCTGCGCTTCCTCTACTGCCAATTGTACCTGTTCCCGGATAGCCGCTTCGAATACATCTTCAGACCCTACCACGTAACCTCCAGTATCAATAACGGTAAAGGAACGACCAGACCATTCGGCAATACCGTAGTGCCGGTCTCTGGTAACCCCGCTTTCATTGTCCATAATGGCCTGTCTACGTTCAACCAGGCGATTAAACAGAGTGGATTTGCCCACATTGGGGCGGCCTACTATGGCGACTATGTTTGACAATTAAGAATTAAAAATTAACAGTTAGCAATGAACAGTTTTTAAGACTGCTACTTCATAATTTGTAAAGATGGAAGAGAAAAATACTGTTAGAAACAAAAGCTTTCAATTCGCGCTTAAAATTATTCAGGTCTGCAAAGATCTCAAAATCAGTTATGAATTTGAACTATCCAAACAACTTTTGAAAAGCGGCACCTCAATCGGAGCTAATATTGAAGAAGCAACAGGAGCTTTTTCAAAACCAGATTTCATATACAGAATGGCTATTGCCTACAGAGAAGCCAGGGAAACAACATACTGGATTAGATTGCTTATGAAGTCAGGAAACATTCACCAGATTGCGGATCAAGCTTACTTAGTGATAGCAGAGAAATTGAACGGATACTAGTAAGTATCCTCAAAACCAGCAAAGGCAATTCCTAATCCTTAATTATTAATTATTAATCGTAAATTGTTAACTATTAACTGTTAACCAAAGTGGAACACCGACCGGCATTTAAAGTACGTCCAAGGTTCAAGGTCACCACCTCTGCCTCCATCGACGATTTAGTTGATCGCATCAAAAATGCCCTTAAGCAAGAGAATGCCAGTTGCCAGGGCGGCGTTCATGTAATGGGTGGCACCATAAGTCTTCCTTTTGAGGAACGACATTATTGGTCACCCCAATTATCCCTTTCATTTGAAAAAACTGATGAGGGCACCATTGTACGAGGTTTATATGGTCCTCGACCTTCGGTTTGGGGAATGTTTGTGTTCTTTTATGCCTTTATCGCCATTGCCACTATGATTGTGGCCACCATTGGTCTTTCCAGACTTACCTTAGGTGGATCGGCGGGCATACTATGGCTAGTCCCAGTGCTACTGTTGATCTTTTTGTCGCTCTATCTGGTATCTTATACCGGCCAGAAAGTTGGTAAAAAACAAATGATCACACTACACCGGTTTATCGAAGAAGCTACGGGATTGAATTGTAGCAACAGTGTACAGTGAGCTGGGAGCAGAGAGCATAGGGTGTGGAGTAGGGAGTTTACGGTTGAGAGCATCAGTGTGGAGCGTGAGCGTGGAGTATGGAGTCTGAAGAGGATGTTGGCTGGGAGCCACTCGGGGCTGCGGTGACTTAATTCGAGTAGCCGAACCTTTTGAGCTTGCCTTTCTTCTTTCTCCAGTCTGGCTCCACCTTTACAAACTGCTCAAGGAATACCTTTTTCTGGAAGAAAAGCTCCATTTCCTTGCGGGCTTCTGTACCCACCTTTTTGAGAGCTGACCCCTGTTTACCTATTAATATACCCTTCTGGCTTTTTCTTTCCACGTAGATCTCAGCTCGGATTCTTATAATGTTTTCTTCCTCCTTGAATTCCGTGATCACCACCTCTGAGGAATAGGGAACCTCTTTTTTATAGTTTTCGAATATCTTTTCTCGTATGATCTCAGAGACAAAAAAACGTTCAGGTTTGTCGGTCAGGCTGTCTTTTGGGAAATAAGGTGGATGTACCGGTAATTGATTCATAATAGAATTCATCACCAGTTCAATGTTAGTGTTCCTTAATGCTGATACTGGTATTACCTCTTTAACCGCAGTATTTGCAACCTGGTGTTTCCAATAGTCTAATTTATCCTGAAGCTGGGTTCCTTTGGCCAGGTCAATCTTATTTATAATTAGAATTACCGGTATTAGGGCGGTTGAAATATTCTGGATCAGTCTCAATTCCGCATCCATTTTCTCACCAAGCTCTACAATCCACAAAATTAAATCAGCATCCGTCAATGAAGATTGTACGAATCTCATCATGTTCTGCTGCAGTTCATACTGAGGTTCAATAATTCCAGGGGTATCCGAATAGACGATTTGGAAACTGTCACCACTTATAATACCCATAATGCGGTGTCTAGTGGTTTGAGCCTTGCTAGTGATAATTGATAATCGTTTGCCAACCAGCGCATTCATCAAGGTTGATTTACCCGCATTGGGTTTACCTACTATACTAACAAATCCAGCTTTGTGGGAGGTGGCGCTCATGCTGCCATAAAGTTATTAAAAATGGCGAGCAGTACGTCCTAATGATTGTACCACCTGCAGTAACAGCTTCCAGGTGCCAGCATGTTGTGTGGATCACACTGGCTTGGGGGATCAGTCTCCTCCCGCTAAATATGGAGTGCGCAACCACTGTAAGCTGGAATAGCTAAAAAGGATCCCGGATGCAGCTCCTTCAATAAAAATCTGAATAGAGGCGCTATATCGGTTCATAAAAAAGCCCAATGGCTCATTGACAATAATAGAATCCAAAAAGGTTGGGTTGATAAACTGCAGATATATAATACCAAAGGCAGAATACACAAAGGCAGCGGAAAAGGCAGTCAGCGCACCAGTGCCAAAGCCTTTGAAGTAGTTAAAATCATCCAGGTTTTCTTTAGCGCTTTTCACGGATTGGAAAACACCGTAAAACATGATTAGGGCATTCAAAACCCGGAGTTCAGGGATATGAATCAGGCCTAATAGTTTCATGATTATGAAGTAGGCACCAAGTAGTAACAGGGTGATAAGTCCCCATCGTAATCCGATTTTTTCAATAGTGTTGTTCATGCTGATTTTATTTTAGGCTTTCTTGATTAACCAGCAAATCGGGTTATTGTTTGAAATCGGCGGATATTCTAACCGCGCCGCTTGGTTTTTAAGATGGCAAACTATACTTTTGTAATCCCCTAATTCAAGGGGCACCACATCGCGGGGTGGAGCAGTTGGTAGCTCGTCGGGCTCATAACCCGAAGGTCGTAGGTTCAAGTCCTACCCCCGCTACTAAAACAGTTTGAGTTGGAGTTTGAGCATATAGTGCGAAGGTTCCAACTCTTTTCGTTTTAGCCCGCCAATTTGTTTGTACCATCCAAACTGTCTACCCTGTATGCTCCAAATCTACTTCAGCACTTTTTTATACCATTTTCAATCACTATAATTAGACTCCAGGCCTAAGGATTGTATCCATCAAAAACAAACAAAGCATGAAACACTACTTCACCCCACTTACTTTCATTGGATTACTTCTCTTATTCAGTACCGGCATCTATTCACAGAATTCTAAAAAAGTGGAAAAACAATTAGCCAAGACCTGGTATTCGCATAATATTGGACAACAGGACGGTTCGGACATGCGGCCCAGCGAGCGCAAGGAGGTCTGGACCTACAATGCCGATGGAACCCTTACCTTCAAGGAAGAAAAAATGGGTCTTGAACTCAGTGGTACCTGGGAATATCTACCAGAGTCCAATAGCCTGAGAGCTGCCATCAGTTTTGAAGGAAACCAAGAAGTGGGTGAATTTCCCATCAACACCATAACCGATGAATCTCTGGTGTTGGCTCATCCGGATCAACAATTGGCCATCGAGTATAAAACCACCCCTCCGGACCCCAACCGAAAAATCCGAAAAGCTCCGTTGGTGGTCGGTTCCGAAAGTACCATAGAGGTAGAAAACTGGACCGGTCTGCATCCTTTCAACACCAAACTCCTTATTTCTGAAAACGGCAATACAGAAGTAATCGAATCCATTGGCGTGATTATCCTGATAAGATCAGGTGAAAAGAACATCTTTCGCGTGAATGACGATGGGCTCACCACCGACATTGAAGTATCCGAGCCAGAAGAAATTGACGGTGCATTGCATTTTGAGCTGATCACTGACGATCCTGAGTTCGCTGGCAAAGCCGTTTTCAACTCAGATCAGAGCTTCTACGTCTTAAGAGCCTCTGATCAAGTAAAAATTGAATATGTAAAAGAGTAATTTACTTTACTCCGTAATCATTTTCATATGAGCACCTGAACCAGTCATTTGCCATTCAGCCAGTGACATGGGTATATTCCCTATACTATTCAGGGTATCAAAAAAAACCTTTAATGCGAATGGTTGGTCTCGTAATTCTTGAATTCTGGCATGCTCAGCCATGGCGTTTTCCATTAAGTATTTGCCGGTAATATAACTGGTTCCATACCCTGGTTGGCGCAAATAAAGATGCTGCTCGAAAACCAGCAGCTCTTTTTCAGTTTTCATCCAACCCCGTGGGGTGTACTCACTGTGAATTCCCCCGGCTTCTTCCATGGTCATTTCATTGGCATGAGCATATAACGAACCCAGCCCTCTAGCAGCCCGTTGCGCAATCATGATATATACTATCTCCTTAGACCTGGGGCTATCGTCGTATAAGCCAGCTTGCATAAACATTTCTTCTACCGCAGTGGCCATACCTTCATTCCTGGAATCGAAAATGTTATATAACAATGGACCTTTTCTTATTTCACTCCTGTGTGGTTCAATATCCATTCGCGCCAATTCAAACCAGTGGTAAAAATGAGAGTATAAAGGTCTGGGATCGTAATGCGCTCCAATCCAAAAAAAGTTACGGGTCTCCTTTGGCACGTACTCACCTAACTGCTCACGAAGAGCAGGTTCAAAATACGGTTTTACGGTAACAATGTCTTGCTGCTTCAAAAAGTTTATCAAGCTTTCAGCAGCTGCATCCGCCAGTTTATCGTAGGCTTCAGGAGTATTCGCGTCGACCAATTGGGGTAGATCTCGATTTCGATGCTCTTCCAATTTTAAGGAAGACCAGGCACGAGCCAGCTCGCGTTTTAGGATCATAACTTCATCATCCCAGGTTAATGGCACCAGGTGTACCTTTTGCAAATACCAATTGTAATTATCCTTTCCAATTCCTGAGGGTCCCGTTTTTGTAACTGATTCTTTCCTTAACCAAGAAACCAGATCATCAGTGGAAGCTATAGCCTCATCAATAGTCAAGACTAGTTCTGCGTCACCTTTGATAGCTGAGCGCTCTTTTAGTTTGGAAAGAACCGAACTTTGAGTTTCCATATCTCTGATACCTGCCACCCATAGATCTTTGGCATTTCCAGTTAGGTTCTTTTTTGCTTGAGCATTAAGTGCTGGAATCACCTCTAAGTCAGATATGATTCTTTGTCGTTCTTTTGGCGATAAAGGGAAAGTATAAGTCCACAGTTCCGTAGTTCCATGGTGGGTTGGACCTTCGTGAGCTGGCACATCACTCCTATACGTCCAAACCGACTTGTAAAAAGCAGGATCGCGTGCCCAAGGCTTTAAAACTCGATAATTAAAATCATAGCCATTCATTTCAGCCCAAACAATCATCCAGTCTACCTTATTCTCTACTGACCAATTGGTGGTATCAATAGCCTGTAATCTTGACTGCAATTCCCTAAACCTGGGCTGGCGTTGTTCAAAGGATTCTACCGTATAATCAGGTGCCCCATCTAGAAGGGGAGGTTTTTCGAATGTCCTCCAGTCATTAAATAAGGCAGCTAAGTCCTGGTAGTCATTTGATGTAAAATTTGCGCTTTGGATCTCTGTGGCTACTTCGTTTTTACCAGCCTGACAGCTACAAAAATAAACCAGCAAAAGCTGTAAAATTGCGGTAGTTGTTTTCAATCGACTAAGGTGTTTAATTGTGCTAAGCATATTGCTGAACCAATCTAATTCCAAAAACCAATGAAACCTATCCGTTTGGTGAAATATCCGGTGGTACTGAAGACGGGATCGCTAGCTTTGGAAGGTTATCATTATCTTCCTAGATTATAACCAACTATGAACAATCTACCGAACAGACGTTACTTTATGCGGCAAGTTGGCTTGGGCTCACTTGGTACATTTCTACCGGGTATTACCCTTGCTCAATCCGCGCCACCACTGCTGTCTGCCATTGAACCTCTAAAGATCACCAAGATAGAAACGGTTCGATTTGATAAACAACTTCAGGTAGCCGGCAGAGGCGTCCAGTGGATGTGGATCCGGATTCACACCAACAATGGTCTGGTGGGCACTGGAGAAACCTATCCCTTTAATGAGGCTAATGAAGCGGTCTTCAAGGATTTGGAATGGCATAGCTGGGCAGGAAAATTATTGGGTAGTAATCCACTGGAAATTGAGTCTATCTGGGACAGGATTTTCAAACAGAACGCTTATCACACCACCGGAGGAGCTGAAATGCGTGCGCTATCAGCGATCAATATTGCGTTATGGGATATTATGGGGCAAGCGGCCAATATGCCTTTGTATCAGCTGTTGGGTGGATCACTAAACAAACCAATTCGAGTTTACAATACCTACACCAATGCCCGCAATATCAATGGCTGGCAGCTAGAGACAGATATGGCAAAGATTGCCTCCTTTCTAGTAGCACAGGGTATCCCAGCCATTAAGTACTGCCCTTTCGATGTAGTAGGCAGTAGAAATAACGGGGAATACATTTCCAAGAATGAGTTGGACCAGTGCCTGGAGTGGATTAAAATCATTCGTGATACCGTTGGTAATGATTTAGAAATTGGCTGTGAGTTTCACAGTAAATGGAATCTTCCCAGTGCTGCCCGTATTGCGCAGGCATTAGAACCCTACCATGTGCTGTTTTTAGAAGATATGCTTCTACAGGATAACCTAGCAGCTTACCAGTCACTGGTTAGTGAATCTTCTATTCCAATCGTCAATAGTGAAAGACTGGCAACCAGATTCCAATTCAGAGAGATGTTGGAAAAACACTACGCCGATATAGCCATGTATGACCTGACCTGGTGTGGAGGGATTTCGGAAGGAAAGAAAATCTCCGATATGGCCAATACCTACCACATTCCCACCATGATGCATACCGCAGGCGGGCCCATTCTATGGTATGCTTCATTGCATTTAGCTGCTGCCATTACCAATCTATTTTATGTAGAGAGTGTTTATCCAAACTGGCACGATCGTTACCCGTATTTTTTTGATAATACTCCACAAGTGGTCAACGGATCAGCAAAGCCACCTAATACTCCTGGTTTAGGATTAGCCTTTAAAGCTGGGGTCTTTGATAACAAGTTTATAAGACTTACTACCATTGCCGAAACATAATTCGCGGTTATTCATTTCGCTTTATAATCAGGATTTCTCTGAGTTGGTACCGGGGCACCGTTTTCTTTACGCCATCTTATCATTTCCTCATTCAGCTCTCTAGTTTTCTCAGGTAGTACCGTGGCTAAGTTGATGCGTTCTCCAGGATCTTGGCTTAAATCGAACAACTCAATTTCTCCATGCTCAAAGTATTCATGCATTTTCCACTTTCCTTTTCTCATTACGGTCCCGGGCCGAGTTCGAAAAAAAATATCCCTACTATCGTCCCCAACACCGTTGTAGGCCTCTAAATAAATAGGGAAATGCCAATATAAAGCCCGATCGATTTGAGACATTTTAGGCTTTTCACCTAGTATTACATTTGCTAAGCTGCTGCCTTGTAAGGCTAATTTCTCTTGAGGAGTGATCTTCATCAATTCTAACAGAGTGGGATATAAGTCGATAAAACTGATGGGAACATCCGATTTTAAACCAGAGATTTTCCCTTTCCAATAGAACAACATAGGCACCCTAATCCCTCCCTCGTAGTAGCTGCCCTTACCTGCCCGTAGAGGCCACTGCCGGGAAAGATAAGCAATACCACCGTTGTCAGAAGTAAAAACTACCATGGTGTTTTCCATCAGTCCGTTTTCCGATAGAGCTGCCAGCACCTGGCCCACAGCATCGTCCACATGCTCCACCATAGCCGCATAGTCTGCATTACTACCTTGACCATCAATCGGATCAATGGCTTTATACTTTGACACGGTCTCTGGTTTGCCTAATAATTTGGTATGGATGGAAAAGAAAGGTAAATACAGAAAGAAAGGATTATCTTTTTCCCGCCTGATAAAATCAGAGGCCTCCTTGCCTATTCTATCGGTAAGATATTCTCCTTCCTCCCCTTCTGGAAACCGCTTTAAATTAAAGGGCGCAAAATGGTTCTTTCTTCCTGGGGTGCCAGCTTTGACCTCGTCAAAACCTTGAGTCGCGGGATTTTCACCCAAATGCCATTTCCCAAAGATGCTGGTTTTGTAACCCGAACTTTTTAATGTCTCTGCAAAGGTGATAGTGGAATCAGGTAGTACCAGCTTATTCTCGACAGGAATAATGGCTCTGTCTTCAGACTTACCTCTGGCCGAAGTGCCTACAGTGTAAATACCATGACTCATTGGGTGTTGTCCAGACATCAACACCGCCCTACTGGGAGCGCAATTAGCAGCTCCTGCATAGGCATTGGTAAAAACTGCAGATTGCACTGCTATTAAATCTAGGTTGGGTGTTTAATAATATATTGAACCCATAAAACCGACATCTTTCCAGCCAAGATCGTCAGCTACAATTAAAACCAGGTTGGGATTCTCTTGTGGAAAACCAATATGCCCGTAGATTAAACAGCAGAAAAGTAAGACTACTTTTAATTTCATATCATCAATAACCATGAAATAAAAGTAAAGATAAAACTTTGCAGCAGCGTCACAGAAAACCCCCTGTCTTATTGAGGTTTTTACCACCCCCAGGTTCCAGGACCCCCTTTAAACGGACCCACAATGTTGGAAGTGATCCATCCACCATAGAAATCACCTGCTTGTGCTTGCACCTGCTCATCGTTCAAGTAGCAAGCCTCTACTAAA
>JANQPK010000155.1 GCA_028289505.1 Cyclobacteriaceae bacterium | reverse complement strand
CTTCTAAAGTATATTCGAAAAGAACGTCATTATCGGTTTTGAGGTGTACTCGACCTCCTGGTTTGAGTATTGACCGGTAGATTTCCATGAACCGGGGGTGTGTGATCCTTCTCTTAACATCACTTTTCTTGGGCCTGGGATCTGGAAAAGTTAACCAAACTTCATCCGCCTCGTTTGAATCAAAGAAATGTTCAAGACTTTGTACCTGGGTTCTTAAAAATGCCACGTTGGTCAGTGATTCTTGCTCAGCAGTTTTGCTACCTTTCCATATCCGGTCGCCCTTGATATCAACCCCTACATAGTTCTGATCAGGGTTTAACCGGGCCATACCAATGGTATATTCACCGCGACCACAGCCCAATTCTAATATCAATGGGTGATCATTATTAAAATAGGTTGTCCTCCAATTACCCTTAATACTCTGGTATAACAACTTCCCAGGTTGGATAATATTCTGCCTGGCTTCGTTTTCAGCAAACTTCTTAAGCTTATGTCTACTCATTAAGTTCCTTTAATTCTGCCACTACAAAGGTACTACCTCCTACAAAAATAATATCTTCTGTAGAGGCTGCCGTTTTAGCGGCAGTAAGGGCCTTATTGGGATCGCTGATGGCGGTTCCAGAAAGCTGGTATTCTGATGCCAACTGCAAAAGCGACTCAGCCGGCATTGAACGTGGTACACTAGCCCGGCAAAAATAATAGCTGGCATCTTTGGGAAGAATACTCAACATACTGCGGATGTCTTTATCATTTACAAAACCAATCACCATATGTAACCTGTTTCGATTGATCCGCTGAAGTTCCAAAATCAGATATTCCATGGCACTTCGATTATGCCCGGTATCACAGATTATGGTGGGATTCTCACCCAGTACCTGCCATCTACCTTTGATCCCAGTGAGATCGATTACCTTGCTCAAGCCCTCTGGTATGGCCTCCAATTCTAATGAAAACCCAGTGGCTTTTAATACATCCAAGGTTTTCAACACCGTTGCTAAATTCTTATGCTGGTAAGGTCCCTGTAGTTGTACTTTCAGGGACTGCCAAACCATCAAACCATTTCTCTGAACGTCTACCACCATCGGTATGCTAGAGCCCACCGAAACCTGGTAATCATCTTGTGCAAAAAAAATTGCTGATCCAAGCTTTTCAGCCTGTGCCATAAAAACGTGATCAGTTTCACGCTGTCGTTCACCCACTACCACCGGAACACCAGCCTTTATGATACCGGCTTTCTCACCTGCAATCAATTCAAGAGTATCTCCTAACAATTCACGGTGGTCCATCCCGATATTAGTTATAGTGGACACTAAAGGCTGTATTACGTTAGTACTGTCCAATCTTCCACCTAGCCCAACTTCTATTACTGCCATGTCTACCTGACTATTGGCAAAATGTTTAAATGCCAGAGCCACTGTAAGCTCAAAGAATGAAGGTTTGATTTCGTCCAGCCAGGGCCGACACTCCGCTACAAAAGCTACCACTTGCGACTTATGAATGGGTTCACCGTCAATACGAATTCGCTCCCGGAAATCTTTGAGATGTGGAGAAGTATATAAGCCGGTCTTGTAGCCTGCAGATTGTAGAATTGCCCCAAGCATATGGGAGCAGCTTCCTTTGCCATTGGTACCTGCAATATGCAGCGATTGAAACTTGGCCTGTGGGTTTCCCAGCTTTTGGCACAGTGCCTTAATGTTACTCAAATCCAGTTTTAGTGCAGCAGCACCTGTACGCTGATACATGGGCAGCTGACTGTAAAAGTAGTCAAGGCATTGCTGGTAAGTCACTCCGTGAAATTAATAATTAACAATTAGGAATGAACAATTGCAGGGCCTGGCTTAGGTAATAGCACGAGTCCGTACGTCAGCTGATCTTTACTTGAAATAAGACAGCTACAATCTACTATCGCGATTTGATAATAAAAGTGATCCGGCCAGTTGATGTTGGGGCTGGGCGGGAATTGGCAGATGTAGGTGAAAAAGTAAGCTTGGCGACTTCTGCCCGGTAAATTTTTACCAGGGGATCACTAACTGACTTTTCAATAGTTCTAACTGATAAGATCTCTCCTTCATCGTCGATTTTAATCTCAAACACTATGTGACCGGTTTCATTACTTACATCGTTTGGCTGGGGAAGATAATCCCAATTCCAGCCGGTCATGTCTAGTGCTGCTCCACCACCACCTCCAGGATTGCCATACAGTGCACGGGCATCAATCTTACCATCGGGATTCCCCTGATCTCCAGTAGTCCCGGGTTGATCTCCCTGATTACTGCTATTGGTTTCTTTAGCATCTCCCTCGGTACCGCTGGCACCATCAGTTTTACTGGTCTGATTGGGATAGGTGGCTGGGTCCAGTTTTGGCGCAGGTTTTTCCTCAGGCTCGTCTTCTATCGGTTCTTCTTTTATTTCTTCCTTGGCCGGTACTACATTGGGCTGAGGTTGTGTTTCTTCAGCAGCTTGTACCGGGGCGGTTTCTGCCACTTCCTCTACCGCTTCCTCTACTGGTTGTTCTACTTCCTGAGGGACAGGGTCGGATACTACCTCTTCCTCCGCCGGTGCCGGTTCTTCCGGAGCAGCATCAGGAACCTGATTGGGACTATCGTTGGCCGGTTCGGTTGGTTGAATATCTCCTGAACCTGCATCTACCAATCCGAAATTCACTTCAATTCCATATTCAGGCATGGGTGGAAATGGTTCCTTCCATGCCAAAAGAAAGATAAACAGCACCAGTAGTGCTGCATGGATACCTATTGAAATCCCCATACCCCATCGATCGTTCTTTTTTTCTTCTGGTGTCATGGAGTCATTTCTGGACTGGTGGCTATGGTAACCTTCGCGTCAAGGGAGGTGGCTATTCCGGCTACTTTAACCAGATGCTCAACTGGCACTTCTTTATCAATATGAAGTACTACCACTCCATCCTTCTCAGTTAGCTCATTTCTCAACAATCCTTCGATTCCACTGGCTGAAGTTTGCTTGGCGTTGACAAAGTACCGCAAGTCTGAAGTAATGGTAATGGTTACTTTCTGCATTACAATATTCGAACTTTTGCTACTGGGAAGTTTTACTGGCAGTCCAGATGGGGTGATGAAATTGCTGGTGAGCATAAAAAAGATCAATAGCAAAAAAATAATGTCCGTCATCGAGGACATACTGAAGGCAGCGTTGATCTTGTGTTTTGATCTCAGGTCCATAATTATCGGGGTTCCTGCAACAGGTCGATAAAATCAATGGAATTGTACTCCATTTTGTGGATCACCTTACTCACCTGTGATACCAGATAATTATAACCCAGGTAGGCCAGTATACCCACAAATAAACCCACAGCGGTGGTGATCATAGCTTCGTAAATCCCTGAGGAGAGTAGTTTGGGACTAACCGATCCTTCTTCCTGGGCAATGGCAATAAATGCCCTAATCATTCCAATTACTGTACCTAAAAACCCCAACATAGGAGCAGCACCCGAGATAGTGGCTAGGGTGCTTAGACGACGTTCCAGTTTAAAAATTTCGATTTTGCCCACATTCTCGATAGCAACTTCAATATTTTTTAAGGGGCTCCCAATACGGCTAATACCCTTATCCAACATTCTGGCCACCGGAGTATTGGTCTGAGAGCACAACATTTTAGCCCCACTGATATCTCCGGTTCCTACCAACTGACGGATCTTGTCGGTGAACTGAGCGGGTGTCTGTGCCGCCTTTTTGATGGTGAGTACCCTTTCTACAAAGATATATACCGCAACGATTGACAACAGAATCAAGGGGACCATCATAAATCCTCCCTTGAACAATAAATCAATTACTCTAATGGTTTCGGTACCCTGTTCTAAGGCCACACTATCCACTGGTGTGGTAGTAATTTGTGTTAATATCATGCTTTTACGTGAATCTTAATATTTTGAAATGACAACTTCAGTACCATATCTGCTTCTGATCTGTTGGGCATCAATTCTGGCTTCTTCGTTATTGGCATAATTACCCACAGCTACTCTCATACCCACCCAATTATCAGGTGATATCAACTTAACTGCAAAACCGTCCTTAGCCAATTTTTCAGCATGCCGTTGTGCGTAAGCTTTGAATTTGTAACTACCCAAGAAAATGTAATAACGATTAGTGCGCTGCGAAATTGTAGTAATGGATCCGGGTTCATCGTCAAATACCGTAGTCTCTTCGGAGTTAGGAATGTCTCCCCCATCCTCATTTTCGTCTTCAAGGGCCTGAGCATCAGCGTCAGGCTCTGGCACCCCACGATCCTCGGTAGTGGTGGTTTGAGTAAGATCTGGTTCAGATCCACCGTCATTAAAAATCAGGTATAGTAATGAAGCAAGAATCAATGCTCCTACAACTGATAAAACAATAATGATCAGCTTATTATCCTTCTTTCCTTCAGTATATACAGGAGCGGGTTGTACCTGGTCTTCTGAGGGTTGGTCTCGTTTTATTGGCTGAGGGTCAACTTTGGGAAGACCATAATCCTTGTTCTGATCAGAAAAATCTTCAG
>JANQPK010000141.1 GCA_028289505.1 Cyclobacteriaceae bacterium | reverse complement strand
CAACCGAGGCTTACATCTGGTTAATTCAATCAGGTATTTCTTGCCGCACATCTATGCATTATCCACCAACTCACCGTTTTGGGAAGGCCGAAATACCGGTTTTAAGTCATTTAGATCAAAAGTATTCGACAAGTTTCCCCGAACCGGGATACCTGACTTATTTGGCAGTCTACCGGAGTATGAGAACTTCCTGAAATTACTGGTCAAGACTAACTGCATCGACAATGCCAAGAAGATTTGGTGGGATATACGTCTGCATCCATTCTACCCTACCATCGAAATCAGAATCTGCGATATCCCTATGACCGTGAATGAAACCATCGCCATCGCAGCCTTTATTCAGGCGCTTACCGCCAAATTGTATAAATTGCGTGAGGATAATCTCAGTTTTATTACCTACAAAAAATCATTGATCAATGAGAACAAGTGGCGCGCCAGCCGCTACGGTATCGACGGAAAATTGATCGATTTTGGCAAAGAAATGGAAGTGGATTGCAGGAGCCTTATCTATGAAATGCTGGATTTTGTAGATGATGTAGTGGATGACCTGGGTTCTCGTCATGAGTTGGAATACATCAATAAAATGCTGGAAATGGGCACTGGGGCTGACAGGCAATTGAAGGTATTCGAAGAAACTAATGACTTAAAAAAGGTAGTGGAATACATTGTGGATAAAACCACGGAAGGAATATAGCCATGCATCAATTGAAATTGGCATTAATGGATATGAACAATGGCACCCCTAACCAAGGCATGCGGGGTCTGAGGCATATTCTGTATGATTTCAAGGAAGAACAAAAAGAACAAATAAACCTGGAAGTTGATGAGTTTGATGTTCGCCAACAACACCAGGTGCCTGGAATAGAATACGATATATATATTTCTAGTGGTGGTCCAGGTGATCCGCGTGAAAGAACCAGGAAATGGGAAAAGAGGTGGTTCGGGCTGATTGACAATATCTGGAAGCATAATCAAACCAACACCCAAAAGAAGTTTGTATTCTTTATTTGTCACAGTTTTCAAATGGCTTGCGGGCACTTCGGATTGTGCGATATTACCCGCCGCAAGTCCAGTTCCTTTGGCATTTACCCTATTCATAAGACGGAGTCCGGTAAGAATGACCCCTTATTGGAAGGGCTTATGGATCCCTATTATGGTGTGGACAGCCGGCTATGGCAGCTGGTAAAACCCAAAAGAGGGGTTTTTAATCATCATGGCGCGCAAATTTTGTCGTTGGAAAAAATCAGGACACATGTGGAGTACGAAAGGGCTATTATGGCTATACGGTTTTCTCCAGAAATGGTAGGCACCCAATTCCATCCTGAAGCAGAACCGGAGGCTATGTCGGCCTATTTTAAACAGAAGAAAAACCAGGAAAAAGTCATCAAGAACTTCAGTGAGAAGAAACTCAACAAAATGATGGCTTACCTTCAAAGCCCGGAAACTATAGCCCATACTCATCGCACCATCATTCCTGGATTCCTAAGAAGGGCGGTAGCGTCCATTACCAAAGCAGGGTATAACGAACATGCAGCCTGAAGTACGCCGCGAATACAATAGCCGGTTTACTCCAGAACGGTACCAGGCATTTAAAGACTCTATCGCCCAGGCGGTAAATCATAGGCCTCCTTTTAGAATCGCGGAAACTCCAGTTTTCGTACCAAAGGACTTGAAGCATTTATTAGCACAGGCCTGTGAAGAAATCAACAAAATTCTTTGTGCCCCAGATTTCAAGCAGCGTACTGATAATGCCATTAAACACCCTACGCTCAGGGTGCCGGGAGAAGATTATCATACCCGCTTTCTTCAAATGGATTTTGGGATTTGTTTGGACCCTGAAGGAAACGCAATTCCACAACTAATCGAGTTACAGGGCTTTCCTTCACTGTACTTTTTCCAGGAGCTGCTTTCAGAAAAGTATAGGGAACACTTTTACATTCCGGGAGGCTATTCGGTGTTTATGGATGACCTTGATCGGCACGCCTATATAGAACTATTGAGAAAGGTGATCATCGGAGATAATGACCCTAAGAACGTGGTGTTATTAGAGGTGGAGCCCGAGCAACAGGTCACCAATATCGACTTTCTACGAGCGCATCAACATCTTGGCCTTAAAGTTCTATGCATTAGCAAATTAAAGAAATCCGGTAAGCAGCTATACTATCTGGATGAGCAAGGCAAAAAGGTGCCAGTCCGCAAGATCTATAATCGCGTGATATTTGACGAATTAAACAAACGTCACGACCTTAAAAGGGAGTTTTACTTCAAGGATGAAGTGGAGGTTGAATGGGTAGGGCATCCAAACTGGTTTTTTCGAATCAGTAAGTATATCATGCCCTTATTAAGCCAAAGTAGATTTGTACCCAATTGTCTTTATCTAGACCAATTGCAGAAATACCCCGACAATCTACACCACTACGTGCTTAAACCGTTGTACTCATTTGCTGGATCTGGAGTACAGTTGAACATTACCCCAAAGCTGTTAGATGAATTGGAAGACAAGGAAAACTACATCTTGCAACAGCGGGTATCCTATCATCCTTTCCCTATTGCACCTAATGGAGGGGTCAAGGTGGAGATCCGCATGTTGATGATCTGGGAACACGGCAAACCTACTGCCCGTATTGTGAACAACCTGGTACGATTATCCAAAGGCGCCATGATCGGTGTGAAGTACAACAAGGATA
The DNA here is from genome assembly GCA_028289505.1 of Cyclobacteriaceae bacterium. Lineage (GTDB taxonomy): Bacteria > Bacteroidota > Bacteroidia > Cytophagales > Cyclobacteriaceae > SZUA-3. Next base: position 16,101 of record JANQPK010000141.1, on the reverse strand, counting down.
TGGATTGGGTAGGTGCCAGCGTTGGGTTTTTTGAACCCAGCTAGCCAATGGCTAGCAACTTACAATTGCCAAATTTCAACTAACAAATAATTGCCAACTGCCAACTTAAGGATTGGAGTTGTGATTGATACTTCAGAACAGTTTATTGCCTTTGATGAAGGAGAAAACGTTCGACTTGGAGGAAAGGACTTTTCAATTCGCCAAAGATGTAAGAAGTTTTGGTAAGTCTGTACCATTAACCCATATCAATATTGAAGACAGCAAACAAATAATAAGGTCCTCAGGAAGTATTGGTGCAAACTATATTGAGTCCAGGGAATCATTAGGGAAAAAAGATTCTTTAATGAGGCTGCGGATAAGTAGAAAAGAAGCAAAGGAATGTGCTTATTTCTCGCGCTTAATGGAAACATCAAGCGATAGCGAGATCCGAGTAGAAGCAGGAATGTTACGTAAAGAAGCCATTGAAATTAAAAACATCCTATCCTCAATAATCTTAAAGAAGTCATAACTGTCTTGTCAGTTGGCACTTGATAGTTGGCAGTTACTTGGCAATTGGTACTTGGCAGTTGTCAGTTACTTGCTAGTTGGTAATTGTGCAGTTGGCAGTTATGCTATAATCTTGTAGCATCCGGAGGTTCAAGGCTGGCATGGAACTCCTTAGCAATTCTCTCTGTATACAGATCTAACAGTTCCCTAACTCTATCAGCACTTTCCGACTGCACGATCAAGCCAATATGCCACTCTTTATTCATTCGCCAACATATTTCTGGGTCGGTAAAGGAGGAAGTATCCGGATGTTGATGGCGGCTTAGTGATACCACGATCCCGGCATAGTGTTGCTTTACCTCTGGCAGTTCATACGGTTCATCCAACGCCACCGCCAACTCGATATGGGCCCATTCTTTCCACAGGTTGATCCCGCTGGAAGCTTCTACCATTTCGGCTAAATTGGCTCCCCCTACCCTGGCAGAGGTCTCCAGGAAATAGAATTCACCGGTTTCATGTGACTTAATAAACTCCGTGTGGGAGGCGCTGTGCTGCATGCCGAAAGCCTGCTGTACTCTTTCATTGAGTACTTTGAGTTTAGTAGCGTCCTCCGAACCCAGTTCCAGTGAACAGGATCGAAAGATACCTCCTCCGTGGGCTACCTCAAATGGAGTATCCAGATACTTACTGGCTTTGGAAAAAACCACCTGACCATGATGTATCAAGGAATCCACATGATACACATCACCCGGTGCAAATCGCTCCACCAGATAGCGATGACGGTGATCCTGCAAACCATTCACCGTATCCCATAATGCATCTGTATCGTGTAACTTCTTAATTCCGGTAGCAGATGCTTCACTCCGAGGCTTTAACAACCAGGGTGCCGGAACCTGCTCCGAAAATCGCTGGATATCCTGATCTTTGAACAAGTTGGTAAATCCCGGTACCGCTATGCCATGCTCCTGAGCTTTCATACGCATCGCCAGTTTATCCCTGAAATAGCGGGCGGTAGTAGAGCCCATTCCAGGCATGCGAAAATGCTCCCTTAAATGAGCCACCTGATCCACATCAAAATCATCCAAAGCCACCAATTTATCAAAGCCTATACTACGCATTTTGTAGGCAATAGAATTCATCAGGTCATCCATAGACCAAGTACCATCCTCTTGTAAATCCATGAAATAAGTATCCTCCAAGCAATCCCATGGCCAATCTTCATGTTGCAATTTGGTAGCAGTTAACAAAAACATGCGATGGCCTCTGGCATGCCCAGCTTCTATAAACGCGGTGCCTTTATAAAATGAAGTTATGCAAAGTATGGCTCGGGGCTCTGTCATTTTTACGGTGTTTTTTCTGTAATCAGGGATTTAGCAAGTTCTAATAATAACCGAACCCCATAACCGGTAGCTGACTTCATCTTGGCAAATGGAGTATCACCAAAGGCGGTGCCGGCAATATCCAGATGGGCCCACTGCTGATCTTCAGCTACAAAGAAATCCAAAAACTTAGCGGCGGTAATTGCCCCGGCAACGGGCTTACTGCTGAGATTTTTGATATCAGCAATATCCGATTCCATCAACTCCTGATAACTTTCCCAGAGTGGAAGCTGCCATACTAATTCACCGGTAGCTTCACCCGCTTTGGTTAAATTGGTGGCCAACGCTTGTTGGTGGGTGAATAATCCTGCGGTATCATACCCCAGTGTAGCTACCACACTACCGGTTAAAGTGGCCAGATCTATCAGAACCTTTGGTTGATGATTACGCTGAATATAACTCAAAGCATCAGCTAATATTAGCCGTCCCTCGGCGTCGGTATCGATTATTTCAATACTCTTACCAGAATATGATGATATCACATCGCCAGGTCTGATGCTGTTAGCGTCAATACTGTTCTCTGCTACCGGTACCGTTGCCACCACGGATAACGGCAATCGAAGCCTGGCTATCAATTCAAATGTCCCCATCACCGCAGCTGCACCTGCCATATCACTTTTCATGTAGTGCATATTAGCTGGTTGCTTCAGGGAGATGCCCCCGGTATCAAAAGTCACGCCTTTACCTACCAAACCTAGATCAAACTGCTCATGATCTCCTCCATAGTAAGTCATCTTAATCAACACCGGTGGATTGGCACTGCCTTGGCCCACCGCAAGTAAAGCATGCAAATGCTGTTGTTCAAGTTCGTCTTGTTCTAAAATTTCTACTTGATAGCCGTATTTTTCCGCAGACTCCTGTGCCCATTGCGCCAAGTATTGAGGGGTTTTGGTATTAGCTGGAGCGTCGACCAGAGCACAGACCCGTTTTAGTACTGCTGCAGTTTGGCTAGCCTCTACCAGTGGTTTTTCGAAATCCTCATTACTTTCGGATATCAACAAATGCACTTTTCGTAAAGCATCAAAGCTATTCTCACCGGTCTTGTAAGTGCCAACCGAATAATCTGCCAGGCACAAACCAAGCACGCATTGATACAAAGTCCTTCCATCCAAGTGCCTTAAGTCAACCGAGAACTGCTCACTCAGAGTACCACCATATTTTTTGAGGAATTCAATAAATACAGGGTAATCCTTGGTCACTTTTCCTGATACCCCCATTCCCACCAAAAAAATGGGTTGTGGGCGATTTGGCAAATAGACTTGTGAAACTTGATGGCGCTCCCTGGAAAACTGCTCCAAAATCGATCGAGGAACATCACCGGAAATCGGCTCACTATCACTGTAAAGCGGCACCAAAACGGGTTGATTTCCATCTGGTTGCTCCTGGGTAAGTTGAAAATTCAGTGCTTTGGTCATGTCTAAAGTAAGGTACTATTTAGATTCGAATTTACAGGTCAAAATAGAGCCATTTCAAGGCTATGGGGAATTCCTTCCTCCAGTCCGACTCGTGATGAATCCCATCTGGATTATGAGAGAATTTAAACCGGAGACCATCTCCCATACTGCTCAACAGGTTAGCCCCAAATCGCATCACATTAGGCAAATGAGCCTGGCTTTCTTTACCCCCAGCATAAAGATACAGGTGAGAAGATGACGAAGGAGTGAATCCTCTGGCTAGCTGATAAATCTTTCGGCTAAGCCATAAACTGGGTGAAAAGATCATCATACGGCTAAAGGTCTCAGGGAATGTCAAACCGGCATAAAGACTGATCAACCCACCCATGGAACTACCACCTACACCGGTATGTCCGCCATCCGTAAGTACACGGTATTTCTTGTCCACATATGGTTTAAGAGTTTCCAATAAAAACTGGACATACAATTTACCCTGCCCTTTACCGTATTTGGTATTGAAAGGCATGTATTCGTTGATCCGATCCTCACCCCCATGATCAATACTAATCACCACGATATCCCCATAACCTTCTTCAGCCAATTGAGCCAACGACTGATCTATAGCCCAGTTTCCAAAAGGAGAATTTTCGTCAAAAAGGTTTTGCCCATCGTGTAGGTACAGCACTGGATAATCCTTTTGGGTTTGATGATAATTGTGTGGCAGCAAGGCCGCAATTCGACGACGACGCTTTAATTGAGGAATCTCATAGTCCTCCTCAATAATTTCAATAATGGGCTGGTAACTAGTGCTCATTTTGCAGGCGAAGCTACGCCAATGGGAACAAATGAACAAGGGAATGTGGGAATTGGGAATAATTGAACATTAGAATGAGGGATCGAAGATTATTGATTGCCCTTTACCCTATACTCTTGCTGAATTATTAATTATTAATTGTTCATTGTTAATTGTAAATTGATTTAATGCATCGAAGAACCTTTATAAAATCTACCGCCATCAGCGGCTTGGCTCTGGGATTAAACTCCTTTACCGTACCACCCAAATCCCACATTCTCACTTTAAGTTTTGATGACGGGTTTAAAAAATCGTTTTACAAAGTAGCAGAGCTTTACCAAGAACATGGGTTGAGCGCCTGTTTCAACGTAATCGCTTCCGGTCATTTGCCCCAATTCCAGGCTGTGGGAGAATATATACTGCCCGAACTGATGGGTAACTTCGATGATTGGAATAACCTGAAGTCCAGAGGACATGAGGTGATGCCCCATAGTTGGAAACACCTAAATTTGACCAAACAACCACTGGATGAGGCGAAGTCATTGATAGTAAAGTGCCTGGAATATTTTGAAACGCATCTTGAAGGTTATGACTCGACGCAAGCGGTATTTAATTTTCCGTTCAATGCCTCTACCCCGGAGCTAGAAGCGTTTGCCATGTCGCAAGTACTGGCCATTCGTTCATATGGAGATAGTGCAGTTAGCACCATACCCAAAGCTCAAAACACTTATCGACAAGCCTGTTGGTCCAAAGGCCCCGAAAACATTGATCAGTGGGTGGAAACCATGGTCAGTGACTTTCTTGAATCTAATGGGGGTTGGATGATCCTTAATACACATGGATTGGATGAGGAAGGTTGGGGTCCCATGAGCACCACCTTTCTCCAAGACCTGCTGTCTCGATTGGTGAAAGTAGACAAACTGGAGATGGCGCCTACTGGAGTGGTGTTAAATAGGGCGCGAGGGGAATAGGGGAATGGGGGAATGGGGGACTAAGGGAATTAGCGACTAGGGGAATTAGGGGTTAAGGACCAGGGATGAAGCCATTTTTAATTGTCAATTATTAATTTTTAATTGCTGGCATGCTAAATCGTCTTTTTTCTTTCTGTAGCGGTATTGGGTTGATATTAATGTTCTCATGTACTCCAGAACAGCCGGCTAAGCCCAATATTTTATGGATAACTATCGAAGATCTGACTCCGATGCTGGGTTGTTACGGAGACCCGGTTGCTAGAACCCCTACCATTGATAAACTAGCTGCCAATGGTGTGAGATATACCAATGTCTACGCTTCAGCTGCTGTTTGTTCACCGGCCAGGTCTTGTCTGATCACAGGATTATTTGCTACTACCCTCGGCACTCAGAACCTGAGATCGGAAACTAAGATTCCAGATCATATAATCCCCTTCCCCCAATTCCTCAGAGAGGCCGGTTATTACTGCACTAACAACTATAAGGAAGATTACAATTTTGAAGTTGAGGGGATTTGGGACGAATCCAGCAAAGAAGCGCACTGGAGAAATCGATCACCGGATCAACCGTTTTTTGCAGTATTCAATTTTGAAACCACGCATCAATCTAAAATTTTCGGCTCTGACAGCACCTACCAGGCACGCTATGAAACTTACCTGAGCAAAATTCAAAGAACCGATCCAAATGAAGTACCACTTCCGTCCTATTCCTTTGATACCCCTGAAATCAGGAAGTTATGGGCCAGGTATTATGATAATGTTCAGATTGTGGATCTTCAGATCAAGGAACTGCTGGGGCAATTAGAAGCTGATGGTCTAACCAAAAACACCATCATTTTCTTTTACTCTGATCACGGTACCGGCATGCCTCGCGGAAAACGGGCGCTTTACGACTCTGGGACCAAAGTACCCTTAATCATTGTTGCGCCAGAAGTTTACCAGCAACCACTGAGTTTGCCACCAGGATCAGTCAGGGATCAGCTGATTAGTTTTGCTGATTTTGCTCCTACCATGTTGAGCCTGCTCAATCTGAAAGTGCCCGACTACATACAGGGCACCCCTTTTCTCGGAGATAAGAGTCAGTCAAATGATTTTGTTTTTGCCACTTCTGATCGGGTAGACGAGGCCTACGAACTGGTGCGATCAGTAAGAACCCAAGAGTATCGCTACATTCGTAATTATCTGCCACACCGTCCTTTAATTCAGCCAAATTACTACTCCGATCAATCTGAGATAAGCCAGGCCAACCGAAGAATTTTAATGCAAAACCCCTCGATGACCAATGCGCAACAGTCCATGTGGCTTTCTAAAAGACCAGTTGAAGAGCTTTATCAGGTGCTTAAGGATCCAGATGAAACCAATAATTTAGCCGGTAACTCTGATTATAAGGAGGTTCTGTTAGATCTCAGGAGTAAAAACCGAGAGATGGTACTTAAAACCCGTGATAGTGGATTAGCTACAGAGGCTTATATGTATACCATTTCAGAGGAGTCCACACCTTTTGAGGCACTGCAAGACCATCAATCCTTTCCTTTGGAGAAGATACTGGTATGGTTAGATAAAATTTATTTTGAAAATCCGAATCAAGAGGAAATCCTCAACCACCTGAATCACGAGCATCCACTGATCCAATACTGGACTATGGTCGGGCTTCAATACTACGATCAAATTGATCCAGGGTTGATTCAAACCCTGCATAAACTAGCATCCGCACCAGAATCTCTGGTATCCATCACTGCAGCAGAAACGCTATGTAAATACGGATACATGGACCATCTTAATGTGCTTATCAAAGGCCTTACTTCTCAAAATCCATACCTACAGCTAATGTCAGCCAGGGCATTTGAATTAGTAAAAAACAAACCTGCTGACGCTATTGAAGCAGGAAAGCAGGCTTGGCAGCAGCTCAAAGAGCAAACCAAAGATAAATGGAAAGGTTACGATCTATATGCTTACTGGTCATTGAGTCAGGTATACAAAAACCTTTATTCATACAACTAATCAATGGGATTGCTAACTAAAATACATAGTTCCGGGTCTCACAGGCAAACAGATCCTCCCTGGAATCATTCTGCAAACTGCTTTGCACTCTGCAACGGGATCCATTACAATCACTGATAACCAGAATGGCAACTATCTTATGATTACCAGCGGGCAATTCTATGGAGGCCTTTTCCCCCGGCTGAATACTTAAGTCACCAACGGAATTTGCCCCCACTCTGGGTTTGTTAAAATGCACCTGAAGACTTCCATTTGCATGGCTATTTTCAACCACGAATGTGCCTGTATTCTGCATCTCACATGCCGGCGGGTCATCTTCACAAGAGGAAAAGGACCATCCCAGTACTACTAAGCTCAGGGTAAATATCAAATTTTTCATAACAAAGTGTTTTATGCTTCAACATTAACTGTAGATTGATTGCAGTTAACCTCGAATGGTTACCCTGTTATTAAAAAATTCGGTAGCTCCGCTTTCAACAGCGGGGATTAGGCATCATAGATCATTTTTGGCTTTCTACCAGCACCAAATCACTGGATAAACCTGACCCCTGATCATGCCAGTCACTAAAGAGATGCCCTGTTCTTTTGTTCTTTATGGTATAGGCAGGTATAGCAGCAGGTCCAATGTTACCACGAGCTTCCATGGTCCATTTCACACTACTAATTCCTCTGGCTATCGATTCGGATACCAGTACTTCTCCAGGTCCGGCAATACTCAGTAGATCTTCGGCTATGTTTATAGGACCTCCAAATAGATCCCCATCGACCAATCTTACCTCACCCATGTGGATTCCTATTCGCAATTTGTGGTTAAACATCTTACGTGCCCCCCGTTCTACTTTAAAGGCACAGTTCATAGCTTGCTCTGCCGAACTAAAAGCCGTCAAAACCATATCACCCATTTTGACCATTCTAACGCATCCGAATTGTTTGGCATAATAATCATGTAACTGGTAGCTGTTGTCGAGAAGTTGTAGACCCTGTTGATAATCGCTCTCAACCAGGGTCGAAAACCCATGGATTTTTGTAACCATAATAGCGGCAACTGGTCTTATTGCACAAGCATAGTTACTTAATGGTGTGTTCCATTTGATGGGGAGATTTTGTGGGCTTAGGTTCTTCACTACTCTCATGGTTACTGTGATTTAACTTTTGGTAGTTTATAGAGTAGAAAGTCACCTTATTACCGGGTTCAATTAAAAATTTACCATTAAGCACTAATTGCCAATTCTTAATTGTTTGGGATTAAGTACTACATACTTTATGGAGGTATAAGCTGAGGAGGTTTTATTCTTCTGGTAAAAACAACCACCAAGTCTGCTATTCTCATTGCTTTAATCTGATTTTATGGGTTACTTAATAATGATTTAGTACTTAAAGTAAGATAATAAGCTTTCAACCAAGATGAGATATATCCCATGAAACCCGTTTTACTGTATACCATTCTTACCGTTTTTGCCATCTGCCTAACCTTTTGTTCTGATGATGAAGAGGGTGATGACTTTTCATTGGTCGGCACCAATACTTCTATCGCAGCGCTTACAGGTAACTGGAACGCTACCAGTGCCAGCTTTTCCAATATCGCAGGAGCTGTGATGGAAACCGATGTGGTGGCAGAAGGTGGGACTGTCACCTTGAACATTCAAAGCAATGGGCGTTTCACCCTGACTATCGCGGAACTAGGTGAAGCCCCTGAAACCATCAACGGCCGGATGGTATTTGACGAAGACCTCCTGGTGATCTTTTTCGACGATGATCCAGATGAATGGGAGTACTTTGGCATATCCCATATCGAGCCGAATTTGAGCATTACCGGTGGAAATGGCTTAGCAGAATTTGATTTGGACGGAGATGGCGTTGATGAACCTGTAGAAGTGAGTTTTGCTTTTGAAAGAGCATAATTAGCTTTATGCCCTCTGCCCTATGCTCACCACTAGTTCACCAGAAATACTTCGTATTGATTGCAAGGATTAAACAAGCGAAATACTGATAGCCCACTGATTGGAAATTCGAAGGCATAAGTGATATCTCCTGCAAATATTTCGTCGGTTACCGCCATCAGGTTTTGTTGATCACCAGGACTTGGTGTTCCTGAGTGATAGTAGTTGTTGGTAAACTCTATTTGTACCCTATTAATCTCAGTGAAAGTTGGTTGAAATTCCCTGACGAAGATATCCCCATTATCAAGAATGAGTCCAGTGGAAAAAATGGGTATCTCCGGATCCGCAAGTTCTACCCCATAAAGAAAAACGAATCCAGTGGCATTAGGAAATAGATCCGCAATAATACCATTTTCAGAAATGCTATTACCGGATTCATCAAAAACAAAGGCAACATTTACGGTGTATACATCTGGTTGGAAGCCCTGACCGGAGGCGCTGAGTAGGGTACTCAACATAGTAACATCACCTAATCCCGGGGCTGATCCACGGTATCTAGGGCCATTGTTTGGCCCTGTAGGACAAAGATTAGGTGCGTTCATATCAAAGGAGCTGAGGGTAATCCGATCAATGGTAATGCTCTGCCCCCCCAATGCGAATTGCAATGGAGTTTCCAATATCATGGATTCATTGGCAATCCCATATCCCGAGCTATGCGTCAATAACACCCCGCCATTCTCAAGGATCTCTTCAACAGTAGTACCTTGACCTGCAAACTGACTTACTACTGTTCGCTTCTGGTTATCTAGCGCCCAAAAAACAGATATACCCAAATCCTCGAATACTATTTGCTGTTGTGGAATTTCAGGGGTTAGCGCCTGTGGTGCTACCGTACTGAAAGCATCGAGATTTTCAGCAATTTCACGAGAGAACAGATCATCATCGTTGGGTCCTGCAGGTTCAAATAACAATTGAGTAGGTGTGAAAATATCCGATTTACTTTCAAAAAGTAGGTTCTCTCCCTCCTTGGATTTAAAGACAAATTCAAATTCAGCACCAAATGTCCCCTGGTCCTGTTCAAATAGGAATGCGAAAACACAGTAGGTTTCTAAAATTAATTCCAGACCGAGCGCAGCATCTAGCCGGTATGGTATGGTTTGGTCGTAAAAAACCCCATCGTTTGCTCCCACATCCGATCTGATTCTTACCTCTTTATCGGTAAATTCCATCAATATCAGGAAGGCGCCGGCATCCGGAGTAGGTCTGTATTCAATTCTCCATCCCTGGGTAGGAGTGGTAAGGTCATTGCGTAACCCGGAAAGAGCCGTATCCACCCTTTCCTCGTATGAAGGAAGGTTTGGGCCATCATCACTGCTACATCCCCAAAGAAAAATGGCTGCCAGAAAGTATGTCGCAATATATTTATTCATCCATCAAAGTCTTCTTTGCACAGCGGCCCTAAGATCTTCCAGTACTACCCCGGTAAATTTCAAATATTGTTCTTCAATAGCGCTCAATTTTTGTCTAACCAGCTCTCTGCCTTCATTACGAGCAGCACAGTCTGGGTCGTTACAATCAGGTTCATCGGTGACAAAGTTTTCTTCAAATTCCGTATCGAACAGATAAAATGCTGCTGTTTCCGCAAAATCTTCATTAGGTGAGCTGGTGGCATACGGGGAAACAAATCCTCGCTGTAGTGCATCTTCATCAGTCAGATTGAACCAGGAACCAGGGCTTGTATAACCTGTAGGAGAAATGGTTTCAAAGGCTGGGGGTAGTTTGAACTGCTGGTGAACGATATGGGCGAATTCGTGGAATATCGTTTGCAACTGTAAATCAATCCAATCACGATCATTTAAGTCGATAGCGTTTACATTGGTTAAAGTGACACTGGCACCGGCCTCTGCCAACCCCAAGATTACCGTACCATCTTCATTATATATTAATCCACCCAGTAAAACCACTTCTGCCGGTACCTGTTGTCTGAAGAACTCCTCCCCGTTTTCCACTTCCAAGTAGGGCTCAATCCAAAACTCTTCAATAAAATCCAGCATCGGTCTTATCACCTCTAATGAGGGTGGGGTTACCCGTTGAAACGGCTCCACAAAACGGTCATTGAAGCGATATCTGATAGCCATCCCATATTCCTTGGTAAAGTTCTCTTCGATGTAGTTGTCTAGTTCAGTCTGAAGAACATCATCAGGATTGGTTACTGGTACGTCCAAGGTATCATCGCTATAGCATGAGAACAGCAACAACAGCATTAGTATGGGGAATAAATTTCTCATTTTACCTGGGGTTTGGGTTCAATCCGCCAACATCAACTGCAGATTCAGGTATCTGCAATACCTTTCTTAAATCATCTGACTCCAGTCTTATTATAGAGACTTCATCGGCCAAAATATGATCTACTGGAAGTTCATAACGCTTAATATCGAACCATCGAAGTCCTTGTGCGATAAACTCTTTTCGACGCTCCAGTAAAGTATATTCTAATAATAAATCCTGATCTCGTACAAATGGGTTTCCAGCCGCTCCAAAAAAGTTTCTAATCAGTTCAATAGTTAATTGGATATCACCTCCTGAGTACCTGCGGTCAGTTAGTGTTTGTAGGTCATCCAGTGCTTCATCTAATCGGTTTAGCAAAACATTGGCCTCTGCCCGGTTGAGTAATACTTCTTCCCCTCTGAAGGCAAGCGCTATATGATAGGGAAATCCCACGTTGGAATTTAAGCTGCTTCTTTCGAATAGACTTTCATACCGTACCGGAAAAACCCCGTTATTACCCTTGACTAGAGCCGGATTCTCTCTGAAATCATCGGCAGTAAGAAACGGATTTGAGGCAAACAATTCACCGTAGAAACTAGATAAGGGACCATGAGCAAAATCAGTACGTTGCACCAAAGAGATCTTGCGCATCAATAGAAAATTACTGGGTTGATCAGGAGAGGAATACAACTGTGGATAACCTGTTATTGAGGAGCTTGCATTTAGGTATTCCTCAGAGGTCAAGTCTCTGATGAAGTTAGAAGCGTTAGATCCTAGAAGTCGATTGCTAAACTCTAAACATCTGTCGTAATCACCTTTAAACAGATAAAACCTTGAGGCGAATGCTAAAGCAGCGTTTAAGTTAAAGTGATATTTTCCTGAATTTGCGAAAAAGCTTTCATTCACCAACTCGATTCCCCTGAGCATGTCCTCTTCCACCCTTTGGTAAACTTCCTGTACAGAATTTCTTTCATATTGCTGGATGAATACTGTCTCTGGGGTATCAACAAAAGGAACGCCAGGGTCGGAAGAAGCAGTTGATTGGTCATAATGCTTAGCAAACAAGTTCACCAACATAAAGTGACCATAAGCCCTGGTAAGCAGTGCTTCTGACTCCGCTGCGTCCCTTTGAGCTCTCAGCTCTTCTGTACCAGCCGGTAAATCGTCCAAAATGGCTAATACTTCGTTGGCGTGTGCAATGGCGGTATAGGTCTCAAACCAGAAATATATTGGGGTATCCTGCTCGGTTGGACCATCTATAAAATCCTCCCAAGCATAGGCCGAAATATGATTATTTCTCAGTGTTACCCCGGTGGTGAAACCAACATTATCCGTCATCCAATCTGTAAAAGCGTAGCTGGAAGCACTGTAGGCATTGGTAAGTAATTGTTGGGCCTTGTTTAAATTATCCAGCGCTACCCTGTTATCGGGTACTTCATCTAAAAACTCCTCACAAGCAGAAACCAGCGTCATTAAAGCCAGAAGCACTAACACAGCTATATGTCTGATTTTAAATGAGTTGATATAGATTGTCTTAATTTTCACTATAATCCAACACTAAGCGTGAAAGTAATCTGTCTCGGTTGTGGTAATGATACACCGCCAGACCTGAAGAATTCAGGATCTTGTCCATTTAGGGCATCGTCCGAATACAAGAGTGCTAAATTCTGTCCTTCAAGAGCTAAGGTCGCATTGTTTAGGCCGATTCTTTCAGTAAAGGAAGGAGGCACCATGTAACTAAGCCTCACCTGTTTCAGTCGCACAAAATCTCCATTGGCTACCCTTAGTCCACTTTTATTATACAAGTTATAGGCTTGTACAACATTGGCATCTGACTGAGCCACTCCCCGGTCCAGAATAACCGGAACATCAGTCAATTCCTCGTCACCAGGTACTGCCCATCTGTCCGCCAGTTCTGCAGGTAAGGCATCAAAATCGGTGTAACTCGCAAAAAAAGCATCATTTAGCCGCACCACATAATCCCATTTATATGAGATCAGAGCGCTTAAGGTAAAATTTCCATAGGTGAAGGAATTGTTTAACCCGCCAAATAGTCTGGGTTCAGTTGGCCCCTCAAAATCCAAGGTAGCTACCAGGTTCTCCCGATCCTGAAGGTCAATATTGAATACTCGCTCACCATTTTCATCAAAGAACTCCGGAATACCCTGTTGATTCAAACCGGCATACTTGGTAGAGAAAATGCCCCTTCTAGGACCGCCCAATACCGCAGCCCCAGTTTGTCCAATGGCATCCGCAATCCTCGGGCCGAAATCCAGCCTGGTAATCTCATCGCGGTTGTATCCGACATTGAAATTGATATTCCAGTTAAAAGCCCCTTTGTTCATCACATTGGAGGTTATGGCAGTTTCAAAACCGATAGCCTCCATATCCGCAAAATTCCCAACTTTAAGGCCTTGTCCACCAATACCACTGGTCTGTACCACACCAATCAGGTCGAAAGCCTCCCTGATGTAAAAATCAAAAGTAACATCAAGGGCACTGTTCTTTAACCCAAAGTCGAAACCTACATTAAGTTCTTTTAACTTTTCCCAAGTGAGTTCAGTATTGGTCAAGTCAACTATTTCTAAGAAGGGTTCTACATCCGTGGGACGAACAGTAACATCCGCTTGCAGGTTCAACAATGCGCTGGCTTGAGGAGGTAAATTACCAGATATACCATAGGTTCCTCTGATCTTCAGATAATCAAAATTTCGAAAGAAGCCAACGTCTTCAAAAAATCCTTCATTATGCATATTCCAGGCTCCACTCACGTTCCAGGTGGGTAGATAACGTGCAGCATCACTTTCTCCTAATTGATTGGAGCCATCATACCTAACCGTGAAATTTCCCACATATCGCCCCTTGTAAGCATAACCAGCATTCAAAAACAGTCCAAAGAATCGATCGCGTTCCTCGTTGAGGCTGAAATAGTCGATATTTTGCAAGTTAAAGAATTCGATGATGCTGGGATCGGTGACTACCACACCACCACTTTCAAACACCACACCCATACCGGTAGTACTAGTAGCAGATCTATTGGTAAATCTTATTTCCTCCCCTGCCAATAAATTCACTTGATGAATTTCATTGTAGGTCTTGGACCATTCCACACTCACCCGGTTAAAGAAATTGATCAAGTCAGTTTGATCGATATAGTTAAACCCACCTTGAGGTAAGACTACTTGAGGATTTAAACCGGGATTGCTGGGATCTCTGAATAGTAGATTATTGGCATCCTGAATGAACTGAGTATCATTTGCCCTAAAAGCTTCTGCTTGATTGGAGCGCTCATGCACCACGTGGTCCCTGATGGTGTTGGCATACCTAGCCTGCACCACTCCCTTCACTGCTAAATTATCATTTGGTCTTACCTCAAAGTCTGCTTGGGCCGACACATCCACTACTTCTATATTCATAAAATTGAGATCCAGCTCATCAAGAATATTGAAAGCAGCATAGTTTCTTCTGAAATACTCAAGGTCACCGTTCTCGTCATAGGGTCTTATAGAACGAGCAGTGTTCAAGGCATAACTAAATGGGTTGATATCAAAGCCCCTGCTAAACCTACCGGTCAAAGGGTCAAACTCGCGGTTACGAGTTCCAGGTGCGTCTTGGTCCCGATAACTGGCTGCAAGTTTCAAACCGAAAGTAAACTTATCTGAAATAAAAAAGGTATTGCGGGTGGTACCTGTGAAACGTTGTACCCCATCTGCAATAGTCTGACCCTGATCGGATAAATAACTTATTGAATAGTAGCTATTCGATTTGTCGGTACCGGCAGTAAAACTCAAAGAATGCTGCTGCTGCAATCCAATGTCATTAAACAATACATCGAACCAGTCGGTGTTTGCATTCTCATACTGATTTAGAAATTCGTTATTTATACTGCCCCCAGGGCCCCAAGGCACTTGGTGATTCGCAATTAAGGTGAACATTTTTCCCATGGCTCCATAATTCTGGGCTCTTACCGAAGAGCCAATATCAATCAGACCTTTATCTACCAGTTCTCGATAGACAGACATTTCCTGGGCAGAGTTCAACAGGAAAAAGTCGTTGTAACTGGGTCTGACCTTTGCCGAGAAATTACCTGAATAATTCACCTGAAGTGCACCACTACGTCCTCTTTTGGTGGTGATCACAATGACACCGTTGGCCGCCCGCGCTCCATATATGGCAGTGGCTGATGCATCTTTAAGTACTTGAAAAGATTCTATATCATCCGGGTTCAGATTGGCCACAGAAGAACTGATCAGGGTATTGGCATTCCCCGATAATAAATCCTCGGTATTAACATTGGCCAGATCCTCCAAAATCACTCCATCCACCACAAACAGTGGTTGGTTGTTACCATTTATGGAAGTGTTACCTCTAATGCGTATTCTAGGAGCAGTGCCAAAAGTACCCGAAACATTCTCTACACTGACACCGGCAACTCTCCCCTCTAAGGAGCGACTGGCATCTGCAATCCCATCGATCTTAATGTCCGCCATCTTGACGTTTTCAGAACTACCGGTAAACAGCTTACGATCTACCTCCTGAAAACCTGTCACCACCACTTCCTGAAGTAGTTCAGTGGATTCTTGAAGTATAACGTTCCAATTTTGATTCGCGGATACTTCTCGTCTGGCACTTACCATACCCACCATGGTGAAAATCAAAGCTTCGCCATCATTTGCATTTAAAGTGAAGTTGCCATCGAGATCGGTAATGGTTCCCGTGGTGGTGTTTTCTATATTAACCGCCACTCCAGGCAACCCTACTCCCTGAGCGTCTTTAACGGTACCGGTAACGGATCTTTGAGTCTGTCCGTAAACCTGAACACTAAATAGCATACAGGCAATAAGGAATTGCCAAAGGAATCCTCTCACTAGAAAACACCTTACCCTCCTCATAAAATAGAAATCAATACTAATCAAAAACCCGTTGTGAC
>JANQPK010000140.1 GCA_028289505.1 Cyclobacteriaceae bacterium | reverse complement strand
ATTCCCGAACTATTTTTGACTCTACCGGATGGCCTCTGGAAGATTTGGTGGTTCTGGAGCTCTTTTTGGAATACGGTCAAGATTTGGGTCTAGGCCAGGAGATTGCCATTGAGCAATTATCTGAGGATGTAAAGAACCCTTACAGCTTTTTAAGCCAACTCGAGAAAACCAGTGTATTTAAAAAGAGATAAATTTTTTGCCTGACCCTAACCTAGGCAGTTATTAATGGATAGATTGAAAAACCTTACCCAAAGTCAGTTAATGATTTGGACTGGTCAGCAGTTGAATCCGGCTGTTCCACTCTACAATGTCATACTTAGATTTGATCTGTTCGGATCTGTTGACACTGCTTGTTTTAAAAATGCCTTTGATTTGCTGGTTAAACAGTCCGATGCTATGAGGACGGTTTTTACTTTCAGCGACGGAAAACCCATGCAGCGGGTTTTGAGGGATATGGAAGGAGCGTTAGCATTTATGGACTTCTCAGAAATACCGGATCAAGAACAAATTCTTGATAATTGGATACTTAAGGAGAATCAGCGAAATTTCGATCTTTCCAAGCGGGCCTTTTTTTCAGCCCTAATTAAGCTGGATTCGAACCATTTTGTCTGGTATTTAAACGAGCATCATGCAATTATAGATGCATGGGGAGCTACCATACAATACAAAGCACTAAGCTGTTTTTACCATGATTTGCTTCAGGATACTCCTGATAGCATCGAACATAAGCTGCCTGAATTCGATGATTTTCTTCAATCTCATAACCGACAGTTATCCGATACTGCCAATGAATCTATCCGTGAATATTGGGAGAATAAGTTAAAAAACACCCCTCCAGCCCTAAAGCTGTACGGCCATAGTGGTCAAGCACATACTACTGCCTCAAATCGACATACCCTGGAGTTGGGTGAAGCTAGATCTGAGCAGTTACGGGCCATGGCTAGATTGGATGAATTTAAGACCTGGACCGAAGATTTATCTATCTATAACATGTTTGTAACTGTGCTCTTTGCTTATTTGTACCGAGTAACTGGTCAACAAAAACTAAGCATAGGAACACCAGCCCACAATCGATCTAATCCTAAGTTCAAGCAAACACCGGGCATATTCATGCAGTTTTTTCCCTTATTCATAGAGGTTAATCCCGGTGCCAGTTTTAGCGAGCTGTACCAGCAGGTAAGAGAAGAGGTACAGGATTTCATGATGAATGCAGTTTCCGGTACCGAGGCCATGGCCATAAATCGCAGTTTTCAAGTAGTGCTTAACTACATCCACGCAAGTTTTAATGATTTCAATGGAATCCCAATGCACTCCCAATGGATTCATCCGGGCCATTCAGATCCGAATCACCACATGCGATTACAAGTGCATGACTTTGACGGAACCGGTAATATTAAGCTTGATTTTGATCTAAACTTACAGGTAATCGATGAGTCTAAGCAGTCATTGGTCCCAGGTCATTTTATGAATTTACTCGATGCTTTTCTGGAAAATCGGGGTCAGTCTATTAGCAAGCCTTCCCTGCTAACGGACCGGGAATACCAGGATTTGGTTAAAGTAGATATCGATAAATTGGACCACTACGATCCAACTAATAGTTTATTAGATCAGTTCACAGCACAGGTCAAACAAAACAGCCATTCGACTGCCTTGGTAATGAACGATCTTATGATCGACTACCAAACACTCGATAAGAAATCAAACCAACTTGCTCATTTCCTGATTAAGCAAGGTATAGGATCTGGAGACCGCGTAGTGCTTCTCTTGCGTAGATCTATAAATCTGATTGAAGCCATGTTGGGGGTATTAAAATCCGGGGCTTGTTATATTCCTGTGGACCCCTCATCTCCTAAGGATAGGATAGACTTCATTCTGGGAGATCTGGACCCTTCGTTGATATTAACATCTGATGCAAGTGTGTCTTTAAGTGAGCACTCTAGAATAGCAGACCTGGAGGATATTGCTCAGGAATTAGCACTACAACCGTATCAATATCCCTTGGTGGAGATTCAGCATGATCATTTGGCTTATATCATATATACCTCAGGTACCACTGGAACTCCCAAAGGCGTCATGATCTCGCACGGTGCCTTGAGTAGCTACCTGCATTATGCTCAAGAGACATACGTTAAAGGGGATGGGCTGACTTTTCCTTTATTTACCACCCCCGCATTTGATCTAACCATAACTTCAATCTTTACCCCATTGATATCCGGAGGTAAGATTGTCATCTATCCGGAGCCTGAGAGTGGCCCAGATCTATCCATCCTGCAGGTGGTGAATGATGATGCAGTGGACATCATAAAGCTTACACCAGCGCATGTCGGACTGCTTGATTCTATCGAAGTCAAACCCATTAAGGTCAAAAAGTTGATTCTAGGTGGAGAAGACCTTAAGTCTGCTCAGGTTCATGCCTTATTCAACATATTCGGTGAGCAGGTCGAGATATACAACGAGTACGGACCAACAGAATCCACTGTTGGTTGTATTGTTCACAAATTGACCCCAGCTGATTTGAAGTTGTCATCTATACCAATTGGCCGGCCAATCACTGGGATGAAGGCATTTTTGTTAGATCCTGAGATGAACCCAGTTCCTACTGGGGTCACTGGTGAGATTTATCTTTCAGGGCCTGGCCTGGCCACTGGATATTGGAATAATGCGAAAACCACCAGGGAAAAGTTTTTGATCTCGGTTACAGGTGGTACTGCACTGATGTACAAAACAGGAGATCTTGCCAAATTGAATGACAATGCCATACTAGAGTACCAAGGCAGAACAGATCGCCAGATAAAGATCGGTGGTATAAGAGTAGAACCAGGTGAGGTGGAGGCAGTTTTAGCCAGCCACCCAGCTGTCAATGAGGTTGCGGTTGAGCTTCAGCAGCGCTCAAACCATCATTCAGACCAAATAAAATACTGCATAGAGTGTGGACTTCCCTCCAACTACCCCTCATCCGGATTGGATACTCATGATACTTGTAGTTTCTGTCGATCTTTTGAGGACTATCAAAAGAAGGTAAGCCATTATTTCCGTAAGGAGCATGAGTTCAAGGAAATTATTACAAATGCCGGTCAAAATACTAATGCAGAGTACGATTGCTTGATGTTACTCAGTGGGGGAAAGGACAGTACTTATGCACTGGCAAGGCTGGCGGAAATGGGTTTTCGGGTGCTGGCTTTCACTTTAGACAATGGTTACATCTCTGATGAGGCTAAAACCAATATAAAAAGGGTGGTTCAGGCATTATCAGTGGATCACGTGTTTGGCAAGACTGAAGCGATGGATGCGATTTTTGTGGATAGTCTGAAAAGGCATTGCAATGTCTGCAACGGCTGCTTTAAGACCATATACACCTTGAGCACCAACCTGGCAGTAGAAAAAGGCATACCCATTATCGTAACCGGTCTATCTCGTGGTCAGTTCTTTGAGACCAGACTCACCGAGGAACTTTTCCGCGATGAAAATGTGGATTTCACCAAAATCGACCATACCATTTTGGAGGCACGCAAGGCCTATCACCGTACAGATGATGCAGTCAACCAATTATTGGATGTCTCGATATTTAAAGATGATAAGGTTTTCGATCAGGTCCAGTATTTGGATTTTTATCGGTATTGTGATGTGAGTCTGGAACAAATGTATGAGTACTTGGATCAGCATTTACCCTGGGTCCGACCTTCAGACACAGGTAGATCGACCAATTGCCTCATTAACAGTGTGGGCATCTATGAACACCGACGCAGAGTGGGGTACAGTAATTATGCATTTCCTTACAGCTGGGATGTCCGAGTGGGTCACAAGAATCGAGAAGAAGCGCTAGAGGAGGTTAACGAGGAGATTGATGAAGCTGAGGTAAAAAGAATGATGGATGAAATTGGATATAAGCCAGATCAGGTTAGTCCTGAAACTCAATACCTGGTGGCATATATTACCACTGATTCCACGGTATCAGATCAGGAGTTGAGAAACTACTTATTAGAAAGGCTACCCGATTATATGATTCCCTCACACTTTGTGAAGGTGTCACAAATGCCTTTAACCTCCAATGGCAAGATAGACTACCAGGCATTACCGAATATCACTGTTGAGCATATGGATGATGAGCTATCTTATAGAGCTCCTGAAAACCAAATAGAACAAATGCTGCAGGACCTGTGGTTGGAAGTACTTAAACTGCCTGACGTAGGGGTGGATCACAACTTTATCCAAGTTGGTGGGAATTCATTGGCAGCCATCAAGCTTACTACCCGGATCAATCAGGCTTTTGAACTCGATTTACCCTTGAACAAAATATTTGAGTATCCTACCATTTCTGAATTTGGCAAATATGTAGAGGGTACTATTGAAAAACTTTTACAGGACATCGGATAAAGACCATGGATTTTAGCTGGACTGAAGAACAACTGGAGTACAAAGAAAAGGTCATCGATTTTGCCAAGTCAAACCTGGACCTTCCGGTTTTTGATAACGATGAGGGCTCTATTTTCTCAAGGGAAGCCTGGGAAAGATGTGCGGCTTTCGGCATTCAAGGACTATCCGTGCCCAAAGAATATGGGGGACAATTTGATGAAGTCCAGTTCCTTACCGCAAACCTGGCAATGGAATCTTTGGGATATGCTTGCCGCGACAACGGATTGTGCCTGGGGTTAAGCGCTCAAATGTGGACGGTGCAGTATCCCATTTCGCAGTTCTGTACCCCTAAACAGAAGGAAAAGTTTCTACCAAAGTTGGTCTCGGGCAGTTGGGTAGGATGTCATGCTTTAACCGAACCAAAAGCAGGTTCCGATGTTTACAATATGCAGACCATTGCAGAGAAGGTTGATGGTGGTTACATTCTGAATGGAAAGAAACACTATATCACCTTCGCCCCAATTGCAGATGTTATATTGGTATTTGCCAATGTCAACCCCAAACTGGGTAATTTTGGGATTACTGGATTTTTGGTTGAAAAAGAAATGAAAGGTGTGATCAGAGGAGACAACCAGGCTAAAATGGGGTTACGCACCATTCCATTTGGTGATATTATCTTTGAAAATTGCTTTGTACCAGACGAGAATAGAATGGGTGGCGAAGGATCAGGTTGGGGCATTACCATAAATTCGCTGGAGCATGATCGCTCTAATGTCCTGGCTTGGCAAGTTGGATCAATGCAATACCAGTTGGAACAAACCATCCAGCATGTAAAGCAAAGAAAACAATTTGGCAAGCCCATTGTTGAGTTTCAGGCGGTGTCCAACCGGTTAGCCGATATGAAAATGCGATTGGAGACATCCAGGTTGCTACTCTATAAAGTAGCTTGGCTCAATGAGAGAGGAAAGTCTGCTGCCCTTGAATCCGCTATGTTGAAATTATTGCTAAGTGAAAGTTTTGTGGAATCAAGCATTGACACCATACGAAATTATGGAGGGCATGGCTATATCTCCCAAAACGAAATAGAGCGCGACATGCGTGATGCAGTGGGTACTTTACTGCTAGCTGGCACCAGTGATATCCAGCGCAATATCATTTCAGACTTAATTTTAGATAAATAGGGATTTGACTAGTGTCCTTACTGATATCGTCCAGAACTCTGCAGCGAGATATGCAGAAAACACCGCTTACAAGGATGGAGCCAGTAGTATCACTTACACTGAACTAGATCAAAAATCAAGTCAGTTGGCAAAACGCTTGATCGAATTCAAAGTAAAACCTGGGAACAGAGTAGGGATATATCTGCCGAGATGCATAGAATCCGTAATTGCCGTTTATGGTATTATGAAAGCCGGTGCTGTTTTTGTACCGCTTGATCCCATAGCGCCAATGGTCAGGACCGCGTTTCTTCTTAATGATTGTGGGATTCACTTACTGGTTACAGTAAACAGCCAATTGCGAAAACTAAAACCGTTGTTGGAATTGAAGACCTCATTACAAACTATGGTTGGGGTGGATCATGAAGTGGGCCAATCAACTTTATCCTGGTCAGCAGTCTACCAAACAGATACTGCTGATTTTCAGCCCGTGAGCCGCAAACCGGAGGATCTGGCTTATGTTATGTATACTTCCGGTTCGACTGGAGACCCAAAAGGTATAATGCACACCCATAAGAGTGGACTTCATTATGCTAAGTTATCCTTGCAGCTTTATGAGCTGAGTCCTTTTGACCGAGTGGCCAGCCATGCACCACTGCACTTTGACATTTCCACATTTAGTTATTTCACAGCACCATTAGCAGGAGCTACTACCATCATTATACCAGAAGCCTATACCAAAGTTCCGGTAAGCTTATCCGACTTGCTGGAAAAAGAGAAGATTACTTTTTGGTATTCTGTACCGTTGGCACTTATTCAGCTTTTGTCTAATGGATTGTTGGAAGAACGTGATCTGTCTTCAATTCGTTGGGTACTATTTGGAGGAGAGGTTTTTCCTCCCAAATACCTTACAGCATTGATGAGGTTATGGCCTCAGGCCAGATTTTGTAATGTATATGGCCCGGCAGAAATCAATCAATGCACTTATTA
>JANQPK010000133.1 GCA_028289505.1 Cyclobacteriaceae bacterium | reverse complement strand
TATCCAATGACACCCCCTCCATCACCGTTGGCCTTAGAGGGCTCAGCTATGTTGAGGTCGAAGTAACCGGACCTAATCGCGATCTGCATTCAGGTGTTTATGGTGGTGCGGTGGCAAACCCCATCAACGTGCTTTGTGGCATGATAGATTCTCTGATCGATGAGCAGGGACGAATTACTATTCCAGGATTCTATGATAAGGTTAATGAGCTGTCAGATCAGCATAGAGCAGATATGGCAAAGGCACCATTCAACCTTGACCAATACAAACAAGAACTTGGGATTCAGGAAGTACAAGGAGAAACAGGATACTCTACCATTGAACGTGCCGGTATTCGACCTACTCTGGATGTAAACGGAATTTGGGGAGGATATATCGGAGAGGGAGCCAAGACAGTACTCCCATCTAAAGCACACGCCAAGATCTCCATGCGCCTGGTGCCCGACCAAGATGACCAGGAAATTACTGAGTTATTCACCAAACATTTCCAGGCAATAACACCTGAGTCAGTCACAGTTAAAGTTACCCCTCATCACGGAGGTAAACCCGCAGTTACACCTACAGATTCAAAGGCATACCAGGCGGCGAGTAGGGCCTTTGAACAGGCATGGGACAAAACACCTATACCTACCCGTGATGGTGGTAGTATTCCTATTGTGGCACTGTTCGATGAAGTGCTCAAAGTCAACACTGTCTTGATGGGGTTCGGCTTGGATTCGGATGCTATTCACTCGCCAAATGAAAGCTATGGAGTTTTTAACTACTTAAAAGGAATTGAGACAATAGTGCTCTTCCATCATCAGTTTGCTGCATTAGCCAAGTAACATATTAGCTTCTGAGGCGTTAAACATTAGATTGGACCGGGCAAGTAATGATGCTATGAAATCTACAGCCTTTAGGTTTTTATTGTTAACGGTGCTTCTTCAGACCATATCCTTATATGTGGTCGCCCAGGTACTGCATCCGGCTAACTGGGAGCATCAGTACTCCAAGGAAGAGGTCTCTATTGGAGATCAGGTTGACCTGATTTTTGTGGTAACCATTGACCCCAAATGGTATTTGTATTCCTCTGATTTCGACCCTGATCTGGGTCCGAAGGTTACCGAATTTAACTTCATACCGCATAATTCATATGAACTGGTGGGTGAGGTCATACCCATAGAACCCAAAGAAGCTTATGATGAAATTTTTGAGGGGAACTATACCTATTTTAAAGGAACAGGGGAATTTAGACAAACCGTTAAGATTCTGTCTTCCAATCCGGTGATATCGGGAAGCTATGACTACCAAGTATGCAGTGACATTGATGGCAAGTGTATTCCTTTCGATGAGGAGTTCGAGTTTCAAGGCCTTAAAGTTTTGGCAGTAAATCTCGAGCAACCTGCACTAGCAGATACCACAGAAGCAGTAAAGCCAACTTCAGAAGACCTTGGTTTAACCAAAGAAACAGAATCCGGCGAAAGCTTTCCAGAATTGCTACCCTTGGATGAAGTGGTTACACCCCAGGAGCAACCGGTTGAAAGTGCTGCACCAAAGCGTAATATCTGGGCGGATAAAACCTCCAATACTCCCTTTTCCCTGATAACATTTTTGATGACTGCTTTTTTTGCCGGATTCCTGGCACTATTGACCCCTTGTGTCTACCCCATGATTCCGATGACAGTTACCTTCTTTACCAAGGATAATGTCAGCCCCAAGAGAGGTGTCTTCGATGCCATATTCTATGGTGTATGCATTGTAATTATATTTACCTTGCTGGGGACCCTGGTTTCAGTATTAGGTGGTCCGGAGTTTGCCAATTGGGTGGCCACTCATTGGTTGCCCAACATGATTTTTTTTATCATGTTCGTAGTTTTTGCCCTCTGGTTCTTGGGTTTATTTGAGATCAATATACCCAGCAATCTGGTCACCAACATTGACAGAAGGTCGGAGTCCGGTGGTTTGGTTGGTATTTTTTTCATGGCCTTAACCTTGGTGCTGGTTTCGTTCTCATGTACTGGACCATTCGTAGGAAGCATTTTGATTGCATCCTCTTCCGGCCACGTGCTGATGCCGGTTTTGGGTATGTTGGGTTTTTCTATGGCATTCGCTCTAACCTTTAGCGCCTTCGCTATATTCCCGGGGTGGCTAAAAAGCCTCCCTAGTTCAGGAAGCTGGCTGAACACTGTAAAAGTATTCTTAGGATTTATTGAACTGGCTTTGTCTTTGAAGTTCCTAAGTATGGTAGATCAGGTTTACCATTGGGGTATACTGGATCGAGATGTATTTATAGCCATCTGGATTGCGATCATGTTGGCCTTGTCTGGTTACCTGCTGGGTATAATACGACTTCCATCTGATGGAGAGAGCCGATCCATAGGAGTACCTCGGTTATTGGCTGCCATAGCTGTTCTCGCTTTTACCATGTACCTGGCTCCTGGCATGTGGGGTGCTCCTCTTAAGCCGCTATCCGGTTATCTACCCCCACTTACCACACAGGATTTCCGTTTGGAAAAATATGGAACTACACTTAGCACTGCTAATGATATTCTTTGTGAACAGCCTAAGTATGCAGACCTTTTAAAATTGCCCCATGGGCTTCAAGGATATTTCGATCTGGAGCAGGCCATAGACTGCGCATTACAACAGGACAAACCCATTTTCATCGACTTCACCGGTCACGGTTGCGTCAATTGCCGTGAGATGGAAGCTGTGGTCTGGTCAGATCCGGCCGTTTTGCAACGCTTGCAGCAAGAGTACTTGGTAGTAGCCTTGTATGTTGACGAAAAAACGGAACTGCCGGAAGCGCAATGGTACACCTCGGACTATGACCAAAAGCTTAAAAAAACCATGGGTAAGCAAAATGCAGACCTTCAAATTCGGTGGTACCAGAATAATGCACAACCGTTTTATGTGCTTTTGGATCCAAATGATCCGCAGAAACCACTAGTGGAGCCAGTAGCTTACAATAAGAATGTACCGGATTTCATCGATTTCCTGGACAGAGGTATTGAGGCTTTCAAGAACAAAACAGCCTCTTGATTACTGAAAAGTAAGTCTCCCGAAAGTCGCCTTCCTATTTCTTTCACTGTAAATGATCATTTGATCTCTTGAGATCTGCTCGCAAACTAAGGGTTTGGTAATGGTTTTAGTATCCTTGACTTGAAATAAGGGTTCTTTCTCCACTTCCCCTCTTCCGTCTAGGCTAACCAGCACCACCACGGATTCTTTGCCTTTGGTGAAATTGTGAATCCGTTGGTCTCCACTCTTTTTATGCAAATTCTTGGGATTATCATTGAATACGAAGTGCATTTTGCCCTTCGACACTGACATGGCATAAGAGGAGTATCTGCCCCCGTCATCTTTGCTTCTTTGTCTTTTAGGTATTCTCTTAGCCCATTGTATGGAACCATTGGGATCGATGTTAATCACAATAATATCATTATAGTTATATTGTATTTCGCGATCACCGTTCATAAATGGGTATCCATAGCGATAGGGAAACCTCCATCTGGGGTAATAAAAATAGCCTGGGTAGAGAAAGGGATTACCAAAAGGCGATCGGAATCTGGGATCGTTAAAATTCTGCTGTAGTTCCCTCACAAAAAACTGTTCTGCTACTAATACCACACCGCCGTCACGGCGTATTTCTAATTGATTTAGGTTATAGCGGGTTAACTCACGCCCCTTACCTGCTCTCTTCTCAGACATAAAATCCACCAGAAAACTGGGGTCGAATTGCTCGTAGTGTTCTTTTTTTATTTCACGGGTCTTCCCGTCAATCAATAAATAAAAGGTGCCTTTCACACTGCTGGTACCAAAATCGGAATACAAACCGGCACATATGATATCCCCGGTTCTGGAGATCTCGAACTGCATATCAGTGATGAATTTATTTTGTAAGCTCAACAGGTATTCGGTGTATTCATCGTCCTGGTTGTACACCAATAGATGATATTCATAATTAGGACGCCCCTGTTTCTTATCCCTGACTTGACCTCGGTAAACCAGCCCTAATAGATAGGCATTACCCTGGTTGTCTACTTTATATCGTTCTACAGTGTATAACCTATTCTTGAAAGGCAACTCTAATTCTTTATTCCACAGTGTATTAAGGTTGCTATCGTGGACAGATATACCGAACTTCTCACCTGTGTTGCTTTGACCAGGAGAATCGTAGTAAATTAGGATTTTGCTACTATCCCTTGATACATTATAGTCGAAGTATCCTTCGTCAGATTTGTTGCGATAATCGTAGGCAGTAAGCTGTATGGGTTCTTCTTCTGGTTTTAGCGTTTTGCGATTTACTTTTTCAGCAAACAATACCCTTCGTCTGGCCGTATTGTCGTACTGAGTGGTGAATAAATAAATCTCACCATTTAGCTGTTCTGCAAACTCTAAATACCTGCGGTCTGCACCTCTTCCGAGTTCGATTTCCTCGGATTTGACCAGATTGAGTTTAAGATCGTATTTTTCCAGGTAGAAATTCTTGGGTTCTGCTCTAACCATGTAGTAGCCATCACTATCCATGCCCACAATATCTTCCAGCGTTCCTCTTTTTTCTGATTTGATCTCGGGGCCAAGATATAAGTCACCATTTTTAGTCTTCTGTTGTCCTGAAAGATTCGCTGATACTATCGCCGCCACCAACACCATCAAAATGCCCTTATTCCAAAAAGTCATAACACAATTATTTTCATATTTTTTAAAAGTACAACAAAAAATATTCCAATCTTTTAATGCCTATTTACATGGCGTTCCGCGGATACCTCTAAATCCTTACATTGATGATAAAAGTTCTGACATATGCCTCCAATAACCTTACCTTTTTAATAAATTTGTATAGCTAGTATATCGTGTTATGCAGAAAATTTTTTGGTTGCTGGGACTTTTAGTAGTTTCTTTCCTAGCATTTCATCTTTACTCAGGAGATAAAGCAACAGATCCAGTCCCGGAAGAAGTCACCTCAGTAACTCCAATTGAGGATACAGTCCAATTCGAAGAGCCTAAGAAAACTTCCTCAATCTACGGGATTGATGTAAATCGTAAATTGGTAATTGAAAGTAAGGTTAGACCCAACGAGAACATCTCCACTATTTTAAGTGACTACAATGTACCTCCCCAAGAGATAGATCTTTTGGCTCGCAAAGCAAAAGGGGTTTTTGATGTGAGGAAGATCAATGCACACCGCCATTACAAATTAATATGCAGCGAGGATTCCGTGGCCAAGTTTATGATTTACGAACCCAATAAAATTGAGTATGTGGTTTTCGATTTGAATGACTCGGTATCGGTTTACACTGGAGCCAAGCAGGTAAGTACCGCAGAGTCGACCATTACTGGAACCATTGCCACATCATTGTACGAATCTATGATCGAGGGAGGAGCTAGCCCCCAGTTAGTGGATTACGTGGCAGATGTATTCGGATGGCAGTTGGATTTCACTCGACTACAGGTTGGTGATCAATACAAGATCATATATCAGAAGCAAATGGTAGGGGACGAGGTAGTTGAATTGGGGCCAGTAGTAGGAGCAGAATTCATTCATGAGGGAAATCCATTTTATGCAGTAAGGTTTGACCAGGGCAATGGACCAGACTATTTTGATGAAAAGGGTCACAGTCTGAGAAAGGCTTTTCTAAAATACCCAGTTAAATTTACTCGCATAAGCTCTCGCTACTCTGGCCGGAGATTTCATCCCGTATTAAAGCGATACAAGTCTCACCTGGGTACTGACTATGCGGCGCCAACCGGTACACCTATAAGGGCGGCAGGAGAAGGGATCGTTACTGAAGCACGGTATCACCGGGGTAATGGAAATTATGTTAAGATCCGCCACAACGCTAATTATTCTACTCAATATTTGCACATGTCAAAAATTGCCAAGGGTATGAAGCCAGGGGTAAAAGTGACTCAAGGCCAAACCATAGGCTACGTGGGCAGTACGGGTTTAGCCAATGGCCCCCATTTGTGCTATCGATTCTGGAAAAATGGGAAACAAGTTGACGCCATGAAAGTTGAGTTGCCACCATCAGAGCCAATCACAGAAGGTAACAAAAGCTCTTATGATAGCGTTATGATTGATATGCTAGCTCGCTTACACCAGATAGAAATCGATCAAACTGATTTCCCGGTTTTAGCGGGTGACTAACTGACTTCCTTACTAACTATGATCTAGCGTGGGTATGAAATACCTGGCTGCTGCCTTGATTTTTGTTTTCAACTGCTACTTGGTGCAAGCTCAAAAGGTTGCGTTGGTATTGAGTGGTGGCGGAGCCAAGGGCCTTTCTCATGTAGGGGTATTAAAGCTGCTGGAAGAATATGAAATACCCATTGATTACATAGTTGGAACCTCCATGGGAGGGGTGATTGGTGGATTCTACGCAGCCGGATACTCTGCTCACGAAATAGAGCGCTTGGTATTGCAAAAGGATTTTCAGCAATGGGTAAACGGTGAGCTGGGTAAAGATTATCAATTCTATTATGCAAAATCTGAAGACCATGCTGGGATACTCAATTTGCAACTTGACGTAGATTCTACGGTTAGCCTCAATACCAACCTGGCCAATGACCATGCCATCAATTTTGCCCTGGCAGAACTACTTGCCCAATCTTCACAAAGAGCCAACTATAATTTTGACAGCCTCTTAATTCCTTTTAGAGCGGTAGCGGCCGATATCTTTACTCAACAGGTAGTGGTTCTAAAACAAGGAGGTTTACATGAAGCATTAAGGGCCACCTTGAGCGTACCCTTCTTTTTTAGACCCTTGAAATTGGATAATAAGTACCTATTTGATGGTGGGATATATAACAATTTTCCAGTTACCATAGCTAGAGAAGAATTCAACCCTGATGTAATCATTGGTGTAAATGTTTCATCCAAGGTGTACGAAGAGTATCCCTATGAAAAAGACAGTGACTTAATCGATGAGTCATTAATATCGCTTCTTCTTGACAAACCGGATCTTAAAATCCTCAACCAAAAGGATATCTATATTGAGCCGGATGTTAAAGGCTACAGTGCTTTGAATTTTAAAGCAGTGGGGGCATTGATTGATTCCGGGTATGTTGAGGCAAACCGACACTTGGGAGAGATTAATTCCAAGATCAAATCCAAAATGACATGTGAAACAATAACCCAAAAAAGGAATCAGTACATTCTGAGTTCACAGCCCTTGGAATTTACCCAGCTCAAAATGGAT
Organism: Cyclobacteriaceae bacterium; assembly: GCA_028289505.1. Lineage (GTDB taxonomy): Bacteria > Bacteroidota > Bacteroidia > Cytophagales > Cyclobacteriaceae > SZUA-3. The sequence goes on along the minus strand of JANQPK010000133.1, from coordinate 13,530 downwards.
GACTTTTCTAAACCAAAACAGCGGTACATACGAAACCTTTTTAGTGATAAGGAACCTTTGAATATCCATGATATTAAACTTGGCTATTACAAAATGATATCAGAGGAGTACTTTCACAATACCTATCCTGCTATAAGGTACAATTCCGTAGATAGTGCCTATAATTTTGAAATACTGGGCAAAACCAACAACAATTTTGATTTTGATCTAGGAGGGAATCTAAGTACTAGGAGCATCAGCCAGATCTATTTGGGATTGAACTTTACTCACTTCAATCATTACCTTTTTAAACATCGATTGAGTATTTATACCGGAAGATTCTATCAGTCAATATTGGCCGCCTCCAGAATCAATATTCCTACCCGTTCAAAGCTGTTTTACATAGAGCCCATGTTCACTTTTAATCATTGGGACTATATCAATTCCAATGAACTGATCCTTTCAGATAAAGATCCTACTTTAATCGACCTTATAGATAGAAGTATCAGGATCAATTTGGGCTTCCCCGCCGGAGATAATGGGATCATGCGTGTATACTCCAGCTATTTTCACAATTCCAATGAATATAGCAACCGGACGGAGATCGTATCAAGCGATACTCTAGATGACCAAACCTTTAAAGGTTTTAGACATGGTGTTGAGTTTGTTCGTAAGAATCTTGACCGTAAGCAATACCCTTCATCCGGAAAGTACTTTCTGGCAGCCCTGGATTTCTTTAATGCAGAGGAAACCTTAGTGCCTGGTAATACCTCAAACCTAACTGAGCCCCTATCACAAAGAAATAATTGGGTGAGATTAAAGCTAAGAGCAGAACAGTATTTTGGCTCAGGCTGGTTCAAATATGGGTATTTGGCTGAGGGAGTCTTTTCAAACCAAAATACCGGATTTAACCTAACAGGTTCACAGATTAACGCACCTGCCTTCGAGCCATTACCCGATAGCCCCTCACTTTTTTTGGAGAATTTCCGGGCCTACAATTATCTCGCTGGCGGAATTAGAAATATTTACAGTGTGGCGAGAAATATTGATATACGAGCGGAGGGATATGTTTTTAAACCATTTAAATCACTGACGGTAGACGATACCTTTGACAGTGTAATGCTGAATGATGTAACGGATTTTTATTTTGCTGGCACCGTAGCGGGTGTTTATCATAGCCCGCTGGGGCCTATCAGTATGCAGGTAAACTACTACGATGACCAGGCCAATCGCTGGGGGTTTCTACTTCATGTCGGGTATTTGATCTTCAACAGAGATCCACTTGAATAGCTATCCGGTCGTCCGCGTTCCCAGGTCGGTATTTTCATTGGAAAGGGTATTTGCATGAGCATAGGGAATATAAACAGAAATTTTGGTGCCACTGAATTCCTTGCTTTTCAATTGTATACTGCCATTCAACTTTTCCACGGCATATCTCACTATATACAAACCTAAGCCTGAGCCAGTACTGCGTTCATTGGCACGGTAGAACATATTGAAAACTTCACTTTGCAACTCTTTCTTTATACCAAGACCATTATCTGTAACTTCAATAATTAGAAAGCTACTTTCATATTTTATTTCCAGCTTGACAAAAGGTTGAGCGTTGTCTTTCTGGATGAATTTCACCGAATTTTCTAGTAGGTGGTACAGAATGGTTCTAATACTGCTGGAATCGGTTTTCAACTTAAAACCCACATCATTATTTATTTTGAAATGTATTTTTTCAAAATAGGGTAATTTACTTATGGACGCCAGGCAGTCAGAAATTAGTACATTCAGATCAACCTCGGAGGGGTGAATCTCCTTGTCTTTGATTTTTGTCAGGTCGATAAGGTTATGTAGAATCTTATTCAAGTGCTCTACGCTGCTGTGATAATGTTGGAAAAACTCTAAGGCATGTGCATCATCTTTGAATTCATTTTGTACTACATTGTACAACCCCATAAGTGAGGCTACTGGCCCCCGAAGATCATGGGAAGCCCGGTAAATAAAAGTATCGAGCTCATTACTTTTGAACAAGAGTTCTTGCTCGGCATGTTTGCGATCCGTAATATCCTGAGCTACAGAAATGATTAATTTCGGTTTACCATTTGGATCCTTTACAATATTACTGGTAACATAAACCCAAACTATTTTTCCAGTTTTACTGATCAGCCGTTTCTCCAATGAGAATGATTCCAGTTCTCCACTGCATAGCAGGTCAAATAGGCGCTTACTTTCCGGTAGATCTCTGGGATGGACCGTGCTAAGAGGAGGTAAGGCTTTAAACTCCTTTGGTTCGTACTCAATTAGCTGATAGAACTTGCGATTGGCCTGTATAACTTCCAGGTTAACATTACTGAGTATTACACTGACTGCGGCTTGCTTGAACACAGATTGAAAGTTGATTTCCAGTGCTTTCAGATTGGCCTGGGCGGACTTTCTTTTGGCAATATCCTCCATACACCAAACCAGTCGGGTGATTTCTCTACCGGAAGATGCTACTGGAAATAAATTAACCTCGTACCACTGATCCGGATTTTTGGTAAAAGGCAGTTGAGCAGTAAAGTGGATATTAGTCCCTCCAAGTGCCTGATCAATAAGTTTTTTTAACTGATCTTTATCAGACTCAGGAAGATAAGCTTCAATAGACTGTTGGTAGTTTAACTCTTTTCCTGTGAGAGTATGGATTGAGGATGCAGCGGATCGGTTGTAGGCCATTACCAAGTGATTCCGATTCAGTAGAATAAAGGATTGATTCCCCTGATTGTCAAGTTCTAGGCTGCTTTTATTGATAATTTTGTCGGAAACACTGAGGATTTGGTAGTTCTCTAAGAGGGCTTTATCACTATGTTCGGAGGCATAATCATGGTAAGAACTACCCTCCTTTTCGGTCAGGATCTTACTGAGTCCTTGTTTTAATTCCTCCAGCTGATCAATCAGATTTGAGCGATCCACCTGTTTTGCCAATTCGTTAAAAAATACGGAGTTCCCGATCAACCGCGTTGGTTGCGCTAATATAGTACTTTTGATAGGGGATTCCTTAAACCGTCTTCTCAATCCTTAAATAAATTTGTATTTAAGTAATGCAAATGACAGAATACCGTGTAATAGGAACCTGTAGTTTTATCTTAACAATGTAAGTTTGAACCCATTTTAAATTGTTCTGATTCTCACAATTTCTTATATTTAATTTAGGCTGAAACCACCTATGGGCGGATAAGTTATAACGAAAGGAATTTGACATGCTAACTATAAGGTACACCAAGATACTATTGTTGAGCTGTACTATCCTAATATGTGCCATGAGTTACTCTCAGGGGCAGGAATATGTACTTTTTAATGTTCAGGAAGAAGAAAAGCCCCAGGAAGAACTGGTCTTGGTTTATGGTCATATTTTAGATGCCAATTCCAACCAGCCGATTCAGGGATATATCAATTACGAAAGAATGCCTAGAGCAAATAACGTGGGTCATATCTCAAATCAGAATGATGGCAGATACAAGCTGCATATGTTGGACAATAGAAAATATACCATCGAGATTGCCGCTAAAGGATACATTACCATTTATGATGTCTTGGATATTGAGGATGTGGATGAGGACGGACAGATAAAAAGAGATTATTTATTGACAAAGTCAGCCGATGGAAACATTCTTCGGATGGATAATCTTTTGTTCGAGATAGGACAAGCGGATATCTTGGAATCGTCATATGATGAATTGGATGGGCTCGCTCAAATGCTACATACCAACCCTAAAATGAAAATCCAGTTGGAAGGACACACCGACTATCGTGGAAATCCTGATCGCAACATGCAATTATCTGAAGACCGCGTTCTTGCTGTAAGGGACTACCTAGTTCAAAAAGACATTAGGAAGGGCCGAATCAAATACAAAGCTTTTGGAGGTAGTCAACCAATTACCACCGAAAACACCGAAGAAGCGCGATTGAAAAATCGAAGAGTTGAGGTCAGAATTCTTTCCAAATAAGAATTATTTCGTACTTTGTTGGGCTTTTTAAAGGCAATAACTACCACTATGTGTCTTCCGATTTTCGGAAGGTGTTGTAATGTTTGTTTATTTTTTTTAATTATCTTAAGAAGAATATAATATTATCGATAAATCACCAAACCATGCGTCGACTAATACTGTTTGTTATATTTTGTATTATTTCTGGATCGCTTGCTGCTCAAAATGTCCAGTGGGCTTCGGAAGTAATAGAATTTTCCTCAGAACTGTCCCCGTTACAGTACTCGGCAAATCAAGCACTGAATAACCCCAATGTGCTACCGAATGGTGGTGAGAACCCCAACGCTTGGACACCAAAGAATCCAAACCGGGTAGAGTTCATAAAAGTTGGATTCCAGAGTCCCATGATCGTTCAACAAATTGCCATAGGGGAATCCTATAACCCCGGAGCAGTTTCCAATGTATACGTCTATGATAAGGCAGGCAATGAAACTCAGGTGTTTACTTTTAATTCAAGGCCGATCGGAGAAGAGGGTAGGTTACTTAATGTATTTATCAATCCCACCAGTTTTGAGGTTACTGCGGTTAAGGTAGAATTGGACGGAAGAGCAGTCCCCGGTTATAATAGTATAGATGCAATTGGTATTTCTGACTCAGAAGTTCCCATTAACGTGGATAACCTGATCAAGGTAGCCGAAAATCTGGGAGAAGATCTGGAAGCACAGCGATTGAGCCCGGCGGTCAACAGTGAAGTGAGCGAGTTTCGTCCATTGATCTCTCCAGATGGAAAGACTTTATTCTTCAGTAGGAGTAATCACCCCGGAAACGTCGGCGGTGTGAATGATGACGAGGATATCTGGTACTCCGAATTGGATGAGACCACCGGTGAGTGGCAAGAGGCGAGAAATATCGGGCCAGTCCTCAACAACAAAGGACCCAACTACATCAGTTCCGTCACCCCAGATGGAAACAGCATGCTGCTGCTGTTAGGAAATGAATACTTACCTAACGGTAAAATGAAAGCAGGCCTTTCCATTAGTAGGAAAACTGAAACCGGTTGGTCGCAGCCCGAAGCGTTGAAGATTGATAATCTCTACAATTATAATGAAAAGGCAAATTTCTACATGGCTAACAACCGTAAAACCCTACTGATGTCCATTGAAAGAGAGGATTCTTATGGTGACCGGGATTTGTACGCCAGTTTTATAAAATCTGATGGAAGCTGGAGCGATCCGGTGAACTTGGGTAATAGTGTAAACACCGCTAGTGAGGAGTCTGCACCATTTTTGGCAGCGGACGATGAAACCCTTTATTTCAGCTCCGATGGTTTTGCCGGATTTGGAGGAACTGACATCTACGTAACCAGAAGGTTAGATGACTCCTGGAAGAATTGGACGGAGCCAGAAAACTTAGGTCCGGATATTAATTCTGAAAGTGATGATGAGTTTTTTAATATCCCAGCTTCAGGTGAGTATGCCTATTACAGCAGAGGAGTGGGCACTGACAACATGGATATTTTCAAACTTGAATTACCAGTATTTTACAAACCTGCTCCTGTAGTCCTGGTTCAAGGAAAAGTCTACAATTCAAAAACCAACGAGGCTTTGGGTAATGTAGAAATCCTGTATGAAAGGTTACCGGATGGAACCGAAATTGGCTTGGCAACCTCGGATCCGACCACTGGGACTTACAAAATTGTATTGCCATCGGGTGCAAAATACGGGTATCTGGCTGAGGCCGAGGGATACGTGTCCGTGAATGCAAATATCGATTTAAATGATCTGGAGGAGTATAAGGAAATCAACCAAGACCTATTTCTGGTACCTATCGAAACTGGTGCTACGGTAGTGCTAAATAATATTTTCTTTGAATTTGACAGGTCGGCACTAGCAGATGACTCATTTCCAGAGCTGAAAAGAGTGGTTGAATTGCTAACTGACAATCCAGGACTTGAGATTGAGATCGGTGGGCATACCGACAGTGTTGGTTCTACTTCTTACAATCAAAGGTTATCGGAAAGACGCGCCAAGGCAGTGTTCGATTACCTGGTTGAAAATGGAATTGCATCTGAGCGTGTGGTATCTCGTGGATTTGGTGAAGGTAAGCCTGTAGCAGGAAATGATACCTCTGAAGGTAGAGCAGAAAATCGAAGAGTGGAGTTCAAAATCTTGACTGAATAAAGCTTATTTCTTAAAAGTATTGGGACCCTGTAGCTTCTCTGATAAGCTGCAGGGTCTTTTTATATCAGATGATTTACTAGATCGAACTTATCAAGATGAAAGCCAAAGAATTTGAAGCGGTTTTTAATTTACAGCAATCAAGTAATAACCTGTTGAACTTGCAATCAATAGAATCCAGGGTAAGCAAGCTTGAAAAGATCAGAAACTGGATTCTTGAAAATCGCCAGCAAATTCAAGAGGCTTTACACCAGGATTTTAAGAAACCTGCGGAAGAGGTGGACCTCTCAGAGATCTACGCAGTACTTTCGGAAATCAAGCATGCCCTGCGGAACATTAAAACTTGGACCAAGCCCAAGAAAGTGGAGGCTTCGGTGGCCTTGCTCGGTAGCAAATCTTACCTATATCACGAACCAAAAGGGGTATGCTTAATTATTTCTCCATGGAACTTTCCGTTTAACCTTTCCATAGGCCCTCTGGTCTCCGCTATTGCCGCCGGTAATGCAGTGATACTAAAACCTTCTGAATTAACTCCCAACAGTTCTAGCTTAATCAAAACCATGATAACCTCACTTTTTGAGCCTCAAGAAGTAGCAGTGTTCACAGGCGACAAAAAGGTTGCGAGCCAATTGTTAGGGTTACCATTTGATCACATCTTTTTTACAGGTAGTCCTAAAGTTGGTAAGATCGTGATGGCAAAGGCAGCCAAGAACTTAAGCTCAGTTACATTAGAATTGGGAGGAAAGAGCCCAGCGGTAGTCGATGCGAATGTCGATCTTGAGGATGCCGCTGAGAAGCTGGTTTGGGGTAAATTCCTTAATTGTGGTCAAACTTGTATTGCTCCAGATTATCTATTAGTGGATGAGCAAGTTGAGGAGCAGTTGCTGGAACACATGGCTAGGTTTATTGATAGATTTTATGATGCTGATGGCGAGGGGATTGAATCGAGTAATGCTTATGCCCGGATCATTACCAGGGCTCACTTTGATCGTTTGAGAGGGTTATTGGAAGAATCTTTAAATCAGGGTGCCGAAGTGGAGTTTGGGGGGGTAGTAGAAGCCAAGCATAGTTTTTTTATGCCTACCATATTATCCAATGTCTCGGTCAATTCATCGATAATGAAGCAGGAGATTTTCGGGCCAATTCTTCCGGTACTAAGTTATCAGAATTTATCCGAGGCCCTCGGTTTAATCAATCAAGGGACCAAGCCGCTGGCATTGTATATATTCAGTAAGTCTGAGGATTTTAAACAGCGCATACTTCAGGAAACATCTTCTGGATCAGTGGCTATAAATGACTGTGTAGTGCAATTTATGAACCCAAACTTACCATTTGGGGGAGTCAATCACAGTGGATTTGGAAAGTCTCATGGATACAGTGGGTTTCAGGCATTTTCGAATCAAAAAAGTGTATTTAAACAGAGGACCGGATTGACCTCAGTCAAGCCTTTATATCCCCCATATACCGATTTAACCCGTAAAGCAATTGATTTTTTACTGAAATACTTATAGGAGCAACAGCAACAGCATACAGAAACTGGCTCTCGATTATGTTTTCAGCATTATGTTGTATAGTCTTACCTTCTTTGCACCGTTTTATGGTGCTTGGAAAATTGAGATTTGGAGCTTAGTTGAAATTAGTGTTTTGGGATTTGATGCTTTCTTTAGCGCTAGGTACAAACGCCTCAGCTCTTAATGGTGCGCCGCTGCCACCGGCAATGGGCATGGGTAAGGCGATCACCCAGGCTCCCTTGGTTGGAAGCTGGTCAAGATTAGCCAGGTTTTCAAATGCTGGAATGTTTTCAGCAAAAAGAATTCTATGTGCTTCAAATGCGGTGGACTGGCCAAAATCAATGCTGGGTGTATCCAGGCCTACAGCTTTTACGTTCCTGTTTTCTGTCAACCAGCTGGCTGCCTCTGGGCCTAATCCCGGAAAGTGTAAACTTGGAATGGCCTCGGGTCCTAGCTGCGAGGTACCCAAATACTTTTCTCGGTCTGGCCAGAATTGTCCATACCCGGTTCGCAATAACAGTATTGTCTGTGAAGGAATTTCCCCGTTTTCCGCTTCCCACTGTACTAGATCTTCAACACTTACTAGATAATCCTTTTGAGCTAGTGCATTAGCACTTACATCTACTACTACTGCTTTACTAATTAACTGATCCAGGCCCAGGTCCCCAACGCTTAGTTTGCCTTGTGAAAAATGAATTGGAGCGTCCAAATGAGTACCACCATGTTCCGCTGAGCAAAATGAAAACGCGGAATAAAAATAGTCCTGCTCGGTGACACCAAAAGCCACCGTATCCATAAGAAAGCCCTGTGTGTCCGTGGGCCAATAAATAGTATTCTCATCAAATGGGCAGGATAAATCAATCCAATCACCCTGAGACAAATCAAGAGAAATGATTACTTCTTGCCCAGATTCCCTACAAGAACCCATACATATTGCTATCAGGTATATAGACAAAAGCGTGCAGTTATACTTCATAGTCAGAAAATTTTTACGGGAGGTTTTACCGTGTAGTTGGTAGCTGGCAAGTGAAAGGCCTCGGCCGCCTGCCTTGCCTCGTGCATGATTCTAGTACCGTTAGTTCCTGAAGCGAATATCTGCTTGTAATTGCCCGGACCTTTGAGAAAGGCTCTGTAAATCCTGGAATCAACCTGTCTCCTGGAGACCACCGCATGTATTTGTTGTGAATATCGACCGCTGGTGTAAACGACTTCGGTCAAGTCAGGTATAGATTTCCACCTACCTAACTTAATCCCGAACAAGCCAAAATATTCCTTGATCTTCCGCTCTTTGAGGTTGACCACAACTCCTTCAAAAGCGAAAGTGATAACTAAACCAATCAGGAATCCGATTCCACTCAGTATTAGATTGGGAAACGGGACCAGTCCAGCAAAGGTCAGCACTGCAAAGAGCAACAACAGCCAGCCAAATTGCTGCACCATCATTGGAAAGTACAGTTGCAGTTTATTATCCAACACAAGCTTAATTTAACAATAAATGACCCCAAAACGCAGTTTTTAGTACATATCTTAAGCTGTCACTCTAAAACCACTTAACTTTATATTGTTCTATTTTTTAAACTTATGAAAAAGAGCCTAATCATAGGTGGAGCTGTGGTACTGATACTGATTTTGGTGCTTCTGGTAGCTCCTTTCCTATTTAAAGATCGTATAAAAAGCCTGGTTGACCATCAAATCGGCCAATCGGTCAAAGCTTCAGTTTCCTACCAGGATTTTGACCTGTCCTTGATTTCAGGTTTTCCCAATTTAAGTTTGGCTGTGGAAGGGATCTCCATAGTTGGCCTAAATGAGTTTGAAGGAGATACACTGCTGTCCGCATCAGAGATTTCAGTAAGGGTCAATCCCTTTCAGGCACTTTTTTCCGACAACCTGGAAATCAAGCGTATTTCCTTTTTGAAACCTAGAGTATCCGTATTGGTTACCGAGAATGGAACAGCAAACTATGATATTGCTATTGAAGAGCCAGAATCTGGCCAAACCGAGCCATCTTCTTATCAATTTGGTATCAACCGGTGGGAAATAATCGATGGTAATCTTGCTTATCGCGATGCTCAGCTGGGAATTGATTTGGAATTGGACCGACTTCAGCACCAGGGTAGTGGCGATTTCTCGCAGGATTTGTTTGACCTGGAAACCAGCTCAAGTGCGCTCTTGAAAGCAGTGAGCTACCATGAGATCGAATATATATCACAGAAACAACTGAACGCAGAGGTGACCTTGGCTATGAACCTGCCAGAATCTAAATACACCTTTAAACAAAATGAGGTATCACTTAATGATTTTGCCTTTGGTTTTGACGGTTGGTTGGCATTCCCTGAGAACACTGATGATCTGCAAATGGACATTACTTTTGAAACGCACCAAAATGAGTTTAGTCACTTACTGTCGTTGGTACCAGGTATGTATCGCCAGGGATTCGAAGACATTACTACTAATGGTTTGGTTACTTTGGATGGTAAAGTTGCCGGTACTTACAATGAGCAAATAGTTCCCGGTTTCGAGTTGACCTTGCAAGTATCAGAAGGAATGTTCCAGTATCCGGATCTGCCTACTGCAGTAGAGCATATTGAACTAGATCTTTTGGTGGCAAATAAAACTGGTGACATCGACCAAACAATAATTGACCTGCGCAAGCTGCACTTAAATTTTGGTCAGAATCCTATAGATGGTGCTATAAGAATATCAGGATTGACTTCCCCGGATATCAAAGCCAATTTGACAGCAGCATTAAATCTTGAGCAATTGACCAGTATGTTCCCTATGGATGGGACCTCACTCAAAGGTCTTTACCAATTGTCGCTAGATGCTGAGGGGACCTATGACAGTGTGGCACAGACATTTCCCATTGTTACTGCCAATATGGAGCTGCGAGATGGTTTCATCAAGTCAGCAGAGTTTCCTGAAAGTCTGGATCAGTTTCATCTCACTTCTATGATTTCAAACCCCACTGGCAAACTGCCTGATACCCGGATTGAAGTTTCTGACTTCAGCTTTCTGCTGGATAATCAGCCATTTTCGGGAAGCTTAGTTTTAACCAATCCAGCTGATTATACCTGGGATGTTACCGCAGAAGGAGGGGTGGATCTTACCAAAATGACTCATATATTTCCTCTTGATGGAATGGAGTTATCAGGTGTGATTTCAGGCAATCTGACCTCAGCAGGCAAGCTTTCCAGCCTGGAAGCGGAGCGCTATCATGAGATTCCGACCTCAGGGGATTTTAGTGTTAAGAACTTCATCTACACTAGTGAGGATTTGGCCTACCCATTTGAAATCCAATCTGGTCAGGCCTCATTCACACCTCAGCAAATTTCGGTTTCTCAGGTAAAGGCTCAAACTGGTTCAACTGATTTGGCAATGAATGGAACATTGACCAATTATATCAACTATGTATTTGGTGAAAATGAACGTATTTCTGGAAACATGGAGCTGGAGTCTGGGAAGGTAAACCTCAATGAATGGATGAGCGAATCAGAAACAGAATCGGAAGCTGACCAGGAAGTCCTGACTGTCTTGGAAATCCCAAAGGAAATAGATATGATCTTACAAGCCAAGGCCGGTACTGTACTGTACGATAACATGACCTTGAAGAATGCTCAGGGCCAGATATTGGTGAAGGATGGTATTGCGCATTTGAAAGACTTGTCTTTTAATTCATTGGGCGGTGGATTTCTGGTCAACGGCAGCTATGACCCACGTGACCTCAAGCATCCCAAGTTTGACTTGGATTTAGATATGCAACAGGTAGGATTCAAGGAAGCTTTCTTAACATTTAATACAGTGCAAGTGCTGGCACCGGTGGCCCAATTTGTAGATGGAAACTTTAGCACAAAAATCAATTTTGACGGTGAGCTTAAACCAGACATGATGCCCAATCTGGGGACAATTTCAGGTAAGGGACTGGTCAATATTGCCACCGCGGTTTTATCCGGTGCAGACTCTAAATTGGTTAACGGTTTGGCGGAATTGACTCAATTTAGCGCCAAACCAAAAGAGTTTAAGCTCAAGGATGTAATTATGGCCATAAAAATTCAAAACGGCCAGATGGATGTGGCACCCTTCATAGCTTCATTCGGAGATTATCAAACCGAGGTTTCCGGTAGTACTGGAATCGATGGCACCGTGAATTATCTACTCAATATGGAAGTTCCAGCCGGTGTAGTGGGAACCTCAGTGAATCAGGCCATTTCCAGGTTAACTGGCTCTGATCAACCGGTGGATGACAAGGTAAAATTGAACCTAAAACTATCCGGTAGCTATGATGATCCAAAATTTGGCGTCGGTGGACTTCAAGACAGTAATACTACTGCTGGAGTAGCAAAAGCAGCGGTGGAGCAAAAAAAGGCAGAGGTAAAGGATAGTGCAAGCAGACTTATAGATGAAGAAACTAATAAACTCACAGAATCTGCTACCCAGAAGCTTGACAGCTTAATTACCGGAAGTATCGATGATAGCAGCTCTGCCGATGCTATCAGAGAGGCTACTAAGGATCTGATCAATAAGGAAAAGGTGGACGATGTGCTGAATCTTTTTAAGAAAAAAGAAAAGAAACAAGACCAGGGGAACTAGCAGCCAAAAATCTTCATAACAATAAATTTCCTTACAGGGGTTACTTTTTGACGCTACGCGGTATATAAAGGAAACAGCTGCTGCAAATAGCACTTTTTTAATATAATATTGAACTATAGCAGATTGCATGATAAAAGATATACTACTGAAAATCAATTATATAAGCGCGAGTGTTGGGAGATTGCAGCCAATGTCAACGCTTAGAATGCAGTTGCAACCAGTCAATATTGGGAAATAAAGAAAAGACGACATACACTATTTAATGATTTCCGTTTTTAAAAAGGCGCTGTAGCTCAGCGCCTTTTTAAAGTTTAAACTGCTAGCTTATGAAGATTAATACTAGAAGTAAGATGGTCACCAAACTAGAGCACATTGAGATTCGACTTGATGCTCTAAAGGAAATTAGTCACGTACGTCCCTTGAGACCTCAAGAAATAAGAGAGTGGGAGGTGCTTAATTTCGAACGACAAAACCAAGACTATAAATTGAGGTATATCGACCTGAAGATGGAAAAGAGGTTTGAGCAAATCGAAAGATACATAGGCTTGTTTACCTCATTTTTGTTTGCTACCCTGGCTTTTATAGCACTTTATTCAAGTGTGGAGCTGGTTTCAAATGGACAGGGAGATCATTTGCCTCTTATGATTGCTACCATAGCCATTTCACTGATACTAGGACTGTTTGGTTTTATGGTGTTTATTAAAAAGATACCATTACAGTGGCGTTCCTAACTATCAGGGAAGGCGTTCACTACATCCATTACAAAACCTGTAAAGTCCCAATTGGATTCCGGTTGGGTAAACCCGAGCCGTACAATCACTAGCTCGCGTGAAGGTATGATCACCACTTTTTGTCCTTCGTAACCTGCCATGTGGTAGGCATCTTTTGGCATATCAGGGTGACTGCCTTCTTCCCCTCTAGTAATCCAAAAATGAGCACCATACTTTTCTCGGGGTGCTTTCGGGGTGGGCGTTTGAGTATAATCTACCCAGCCTGGAGGTAATATTCTATCACCATTCCAAACACCATCGTTAAGGTAAAGTAGCCCGAACCTGGCCCAATCCCGGGCAGTGGCATACATAAATGAAGATCCCACGAAAGTTCCATCCGGTCCGGGTTCTATAACAGCGCTGCGCATACCCAGTTTATTGAATAGAAAAGCATGAGGGAAGTTCCAATATTGTTTGTCAGTACCTCCAATTCTCCGTCGAATTAATTCTGAAAGAATATTACTGGTACCACTGCTGTATTCCCAGTTGGAATCTGCGGAGAATTCCATTGATTTTGACAATGCCAGTTGCACTGGGCTTCCAGCAGCAAATA
>JANQPK010000185.1 GCA_028289505.1 Cyclobacteriaceae bacterium | reverse complement strand
TTGGTATTCACCAAATACACTGTACAATGCATGCAACTCATGACCGATATCGCCACTGTATTGTTGGCGCTCCCTTCCCATACCATCCGCAATAACTTCTTGAGCATTGTTGAATATGGTATTCAGCGAAGCATTGGCAAGCTTTTGTAACCCCTGGTGAGAAGTCCTGATGACCGGTGGGTTTGGCCAATTATAGCAGCGTCTGTTGATGCCAACTTTGCTAATCCGTATTTCTCCCTCACCGTTGTGTACATGTAACTGTAACCACTTAACACTTTCAAAATCAAATTCTTGAAATTCATTTTTCCCCGCTTTACAAGTGAACCTGGTCCAGGAGTTAAAGTGGTTATTCATAATGGCTTCTCCACCATTCTTAAAGGGAACATGCCCTTCTTGTACCAGAAGCTCAAAGGTGGTTCCTTCAGGGGCTGACACAGAGAAATAGGGCCAACCCACTACTTGTTCCTTAAACTCGAATAATAAAACCACTCCCGATCCCGGTTCATTCAACTCAAATACCCAATCTCCTGAAGCTGATAGCTCAACTTCTACACTTCCATTAACCGAGTATGCGTTGGGGGTAACCATCTCAAAATACTCTGTTACCGGTCTGTGCCAACTCACCGAGAAAGATTCTACCAAGGTGGCCACAGGGACATCATGTTCCAATAGCATGGGGACACTTCTTTTGCGCAACTCTGTCAGTTCACCGCCACCACTGGAGTTATTAAGATAATCACTGCTGTCCGTGTTCAGGGCAGGTTTGTCGGCACCACCGGATAATATTAGTGGAGCGATCCAGCTGGAGTCCGTTTCGAATCCGGGGTTGCTCCAACCGTAGGGGTACAGGCGTGCGTCAAATTCTTCCTGAAGTGCTCGTAAGTACCATCGTTTATACTGTCCAGGCCTCCAACAACGAGCTAGGGCAGTATGCCATTGGTCATCTGATATGATCTGTTGTTTCTGCCCATTATGGAATTCAAGGTCCAGTAAAAATATTAGGCCTGGTTTGCCAGCGGGCCAGGTGCCGTCACCTAATCCATAATAGAGCACCGTGATACCAATGACATTATCTCCCAGCTTTAATAGTTGGGTTAAATCTACCGGGTCTGCTTCGGCATAGCGAGGATCAGCAGGCGCCGGACCCCATTGAACTCTTTGACCATTGACCTCCAGCAGGTAGCGGCTATCTCCTAGAATCCACCCGGTAGCCTGCTTTAGTGGGTAATTGAGGGTTATTTCTTTCCTGAAAAGCACAAAGGTGTTGGGCAGAGTGCGTTGAGATGGATACCAGATCCATTTGGCAGGCTCCAGATTTAAGGCATATTTTGAGGGAAGCTTTGGTGATGTAATGGTCTTTGAATCGGGTGTTTGGTCGACTAAAGATTCTTCGGAATTAAACGCTGACGGCATCATGGCTGGGCCCACAGTTAGCGAAACCCCAGCTAGAGCACCGGTTTGGAAAAAGCTCCTGCGATCAAGTTTACGTTGCATTTTCATTGAGATTGAATGGTATTGGCCAATATAAAAACCAAAGCCCGATTTGTGGCAAAAAGGCGGAACTTCTGACCTTCCTGCTCGGAAAAAACATATTTTTATAGCACATTGCTTTATTGTAGATTGTAAAGTCTATGGCGAAAGCCCAAAAGTTTGGCACATTCGGGGGAGTATTCGTTCCATCGGTGCTCACCATATTAGGGGTCATTATGTACCTGAGACTGGGTTGGGTAGTAGGCAACTCGGGTTTGTTAGGTGCCATTATTATCATCCTGATCGCCCATGTCATCTCCGTCACCACTGGCTTATCGGTTTCCTCAATAGCTACCGATAAGAAAGTCAAAGCAGGTGGTATCTACTATATGCTGTCGAGAAGTCTTGGCCTACCCATTGGCGGCTCCATTGGTATCGCATTGTTTGTAGCTACCGCTTTGAGTATTGCCATGTATATCGTGGGTTTTGCTGAAAGCTTCAACAGTGTTATTGGACTCAATACCCTTGATATGGAGGCGGTTGACAGGGTCAACAACCTTAGAATTACCGGTACCATCACTCTGATTGTGGTTTGCACCATAGCATTGGTAAGCACCTCTCTAGCCATCAAAACACAGTACTACATCTTAGGAGCTATCGCACTCTCCCTGATCTCTATATTTGCCGGTGGTTTGTTTATCGGACACGATTTTGTACCCTCCTCTCGTCCAATGTTCTCTGTTCCGGGATCAGCTTCAATGGAGACCGTTTTTGCCATATTCTTTCCAGCAGTAACTGGGTTTACTGCAGGTGTTGCGTTGTCGGGAGATTTGAAGGATCCGAAGAAGTCCATTCCTGTGGGTACTATGGCAGCTATTGGGGTTGGCTTGGTGGTTTACATTAGCCTGGCCATTTTTCTGTCTGCCACCGTGGATTCAACAGCCTTAATGGAAGATACCAACATTCTTTCCAAAATAGCTTTATTTGGCGCCTACGGAGCTCCCTTACTAATGGCCGGGATTTGGGGTGCTACCTTGTCATCAGCACTGGGTGGCATTTTGGGTGGCCCCAGAATTTTACAAGCAATGTCCTTGGATAAAGTTACCCCTAACATCTTTGCCAAAGGTGTAGGGAAATCGAACGAACCCAGAAATGCACTGATTTTTGCCTTCTTTATTGCCGAAGCGGGGATCTTAATTGGGGAACTGGACTTAATTGCCCCAATCGTTTCCATGTTCTACCTCACCGCCTATGGGTTTATCAATTTGACATGTGCTTTAGAAAGCTGGTCAGGTTCGGATTTTCGGCCGAGCTTTAATATTCCCAGAAGCATAAGCTGGTTGGGAGCCATTGCCACCTTTACGGTGATGTTTAAATTAGATATGCTGGCAATGTTTGCGGCCTTCATTGTCATCGGTCTGATCTTCCTGTATCTAACCAGAAAGCAGATCAGTATGGGATTCAGTGATGTTTGGCAAGGTGTATGGTCAGAAGTGGTTCGATTGGCATTATCCCGAATTCGCCAGTCGGAAACCGACACCAGAAGTTGGCGTCCGAACATTATTCTATTTAGCGGTAGTACAGATCGCCGTCCTCATTTATTGGAATATGGCACCAGTTTGGTAGGCCGGGTGGGTTTGATGTCAAATTTTGATTTGGTGGAGGACAATCATACCGGTGCGGGTTTCGCAAAACGCGATCAAGCCATTGAGGGTGAAAATCAAAACCGGGGGGTGTTTACCAGGAAATATAGCTGTAGCGATATTTATTCCGGGATAGAACGGATTGCCGAAACCTATGGATTTTCTGGTCTGGATCCCAATACCATACTTATTGGGTGGGCTCGGTATACCAAGGACCCCTTAAAATTCAGTCAACTAATTAACAAATTTCAGCTTTTGGATTATAGTATGCTGATTATGGATTATGATCAGAGGGTTGGATTTGGCAAGAAAAAAAGAATTGATATCTGGAGTAGAAGTGGAGGTCGACATTTAACCTTTGCGCTGACTATCTCCAGGTTCCTTAATACCTCCGAGGATTGGCAAGAAGCTCAGATCAGGCTCAATATCCTTGCTGATACCAGTAGGGTAGATGATATGATCATTCACCAAAAACTAGATCACATACAGGAGGAACTGAGGGTCAACTTTGAAACCAGACTGCTCAATACTGCTTTGGTACAAGGTAGCTATTACGAGATAGTTCGATACGAATCCGCCGATGCCGATATGGTGTACCTGGAATTACCAGACCTCAGGATAGGGGCTGAAGAAGAATTTTTTCAACAGACCGATGAACTGTGTAAGGAAATAGGAACAGTAATTCTTTATAAAGGATCCAGTGAGTTTGAGGAGATTGACCTGAGTATTAACGAAGAAAACTTGGAGGTCACTGCTGAGCAGTATGCTGCGGATTTGAACTACGCTGCTTTGCCCTCATCTCCCATACCTGTCTTACAATTACCTTCTGAACCGGCAATGGCACAATCGCTGGAGACCATAGAGGATGTGAGTAAGAGCTTGATTCAAAATTATGTTCAGGAGTTCTTAATACCATTTGCCAAAAAGCAGGTACATTTTTTGGTGGGCATCAAGGAAGTGACCAGACAGTTTTACAGCTCCATTAACGGAGTACAAACCGACCAAAAAGCCATATCAAAAGCTATAAACAAAAAGGAAAAGGAACTGCTACAATCCGCGTTGCAGCAAGTATATGATTTTGGTGAGAAAGATTTGGAAGTTCAAGCACAAACGTTAAAGGCATCAATCGAATATCTAAACCATAGCATTGATGGAATTATCGCCAAAAGTACACCATTTTTAAACGTGGATTATGACAAAAATGAGCTAAGCACGGATCAACTACGGAGTTTTAATTGGATACAGCGTATCCAATCTTATTTTGGAAAAACAACCCTTAACTATCAGCTTGAATATCAGAAGTTAGTATCTGTTCAGTTTGGGCTTCACTTAAAGCAGTCTTTATTGGCGGTGCACCAACAGATCAATCAAAATGCTGTCCAATTCGGAAGTGAATTTCGCAAAAGTTTGAGAAGGATGACAGCAGGAATACAAAATTTGAAATCAGGATCAGATCCGAACAAGTTGGCCGAAAGGGTACAACATGAATCCCAGCAAATTCATGGTCGGTTTAATGATCTGGAGTCAAAAGCAGGTACTCAAATCAACGCTTATCGTGATTTCTTAATGAACGATAGTATCAGCCGATTTCAGAAGGTATCAGGTGAAATGGACAGTCTTCAGGTAAATACAGAAACCATTTCCTGGTTTAAGACCCGAAAAAAGTGGCATCAGGTAGATGCACAAATGGAAGAGTTGGTTTCAACCTGGGGGTACAATCAACCCCTAGAGCTGAATGTTAGTGAATTAGAAATTCAGCTGTTGTTATTGCAAATTGAGTTGGAAGATGCTCTCAATGAATTGGTACAACAGGTTCGAGCGCTACCACAAAGAAAAGT
>JANQPK010000093.1 GCA_028289505.1 Cyclobacteriaceae bacterium | reverse complement strand
TCAGTGCTTTAAGTTCTGTATTATGCACCAGGTCGTATATTGGACGGCTACCAAGTACTCGGTTGATTCCAGTGGTGGGTAGTCCGTGCGGGTCCCTTTGTGCCAGTACAAATTCAATTTCAACATCTGCAGCAACCGGCAGGAATTCCGGTCGAGTGTTTACGGTATCGCTGTTGAGCCGCCGAAAATCTTTGTTCAGCCTATCAATCTGTTCGAATACCCGGCTATCTGTAATATTGGCGCCAACGCCAGAGGCTTCACCATTGTGTATAATATGTACCACCACCGGTATAGTTACCACCTGGTTTAATTGAGATACCCTAGCTCTTTGAAGTTCAAGGTGCCGCTCCCGCAATTTAGTGGACATCCACTTTTCGAATGATTCCTTGGTTTCTGGTTGAGTTTTCTTTTGGTGAATATTGTGGTATTCCGTGGTGCCACAGATCTTTTGCCCCCAAACCTGATTGGAGTAGATCAACAAAAAGAAAAGTATGTAGACTAGACGTACCGCCATCAATCAGGCTTGTTCTCAGAAAGTTAAAAATTTATAACAGGACGGAGAAAATGCTTGAATGAAGCTGGATTACCGGATGTTTTCCGGAAGCTTGGCATTGGGATCATCAAAGGCGGTAATATTGATGGCTTCCACCGAGATGATTTCCGGAACCTCTCGCTTTATAGCCTCTTCAACACCAGCTTTGAAAGTCATGCTAGACATTGGACAAGCTCCGCAAGCGCCCAGTAATTCGATTTTTGCCACCATTTCGTCGGTAACTTCTAACAATTTTACATCCCCGCCATCTGTGCGCAAGTAGGGTCTGATACTGTCTAACGCCTTTTCAATTCTTTCGTTTAACTTCATAGTTCAGGGTTAGGGGTTCATTTCTACTTTCTTTGTATTCGGCAGGTTCGCATTTCTAACGGCAATTTCACGTGCAAGGTTTTCCGCCAGATTCTGAAAGGCAGCACCAGTCTTTCCAGGCTTCAATGCCACAGGATGGCCCTCGTCACCACTTGACCGCACTGATTGCTCGATTGGTATCTGGGCCAAAAGCGGTACTTGGTGCTTGGCAGCAAACCGTTTACCACCATCTTCCCCAAATATGAAGTACTTGCGCTCAGGGTTGTCAGGTGGAATAAAGTAAGCCATATTTTCAACAATACCCAAGACAGGAACATTAATATTGGCCTGCTTAAACATTGCAAGTCCTTTACTGGCGTCGGCCAATGCTACTCTTTGCGGAGTAGTGACGATGATGGCCCCGGTAACTGGAACCGATTGCACCAGTGTTAGGTGAATGTCACTGGTTCCAGGTGGCAGGTCTACAAGCAAATAGTCGAGTGTTCCCCAATTGGCATCGGAGATAAACTGCTTTAGAGCCGAGCTCGCCATTGGGCCTCTCCAGATTACCGCGCTGTCTTCAGGGGTGAGAAATCCGATGGAAAGCAGTTTAACACCATATTGTTCGATAGGAACAATCAAGTTCTTTTCTCCCTCTTTGACTAACGCTGGTTGTTCGTGAACACAATTGAACATGGTTGGAATTGAGGGGCCAAAGATGTCGGCATCAATCAAACCTACCGAAGCTCCTGCTTTTGCCAGTGAGACCGCTAGGTTAGCCGATATGGTAGATTTCCCAACCCCACCTTTTCCCGAGGCCACTGCAATAATATTTTTGACCTCTGGTAACAAGGGGGTATTGTCTGGCCTACCTGAGGTAACATTACTGGTCATCTTGATATCGATGGCAACATCCTCCGAAACCAGCTTATGGATGGCATCTAGACAACTATTGCGAATGATTTCTTTCAGAGGGCAAGCCGGTGTGGTGAGTACTACGGTAAAGCTGATGTTCTGATCGTCGATCTGCAGGTCATCGATCATGTTGAGTGTTACCAGATCTTGCTTAAGATCAGGGTCTTCTACGGTCTTTAAGGCATCTATGACGGCTTCCCTGGTAACGCTCATACACGATTCACTTTGTTATCCTGCAATTTACCTCTATTCGGTCACTTTTTAAGGAATATTGCTAAATTATAGAAGCTAAACCACAGGTTGAGGTGACCTGAAATAAAAGCATTAACTTTGTTATCCGTTATTAGTTAAGAATACTACCAGAGGCCAGAATTTGAGCATTAGTAATACATCGCTGGAAGAAATAAAAAGCCGCCTTGATATCGAAGAGGTAGTATCAGATTTCCTTCCTTTAAAACGCAAGGGACAAAATCTATGGGCTTGTTGTCCTTTTCACGATGAAAAAACCCCTTCTTTCTCAGTTTCACCTGCTAAGGGTATTTACAAGTGTTTTGGGTGTGGAGCAGCAGGGGATGCCATTGAATTTGTTAAAGAGATCGAGGGCCTTGATTACCTGGGGGCTATGCGTTACCTGGGCAAGAAATATGGGGTTCAACTTGAGGAGACGGAGATTACTCCCGAGGTCATGGCTCAACAAGGGCGGCGTGAAAGTCTTTTTATTGCATTGGGATTTGCTAAGGATTACTTTCATCAGCAACTACTCCATCACCACGAAGGCAAGTCAATAGGATTAAGCTATTTCAAAGAGCGAGGTTACAATGAGCAGGTGGTTAAGCAATTTGAATTGGGCTACAGCCTGGATAAATGGGATGGCCTGCTTAAGCAGGCAAAAGTAAAGGGACATCAGGAAGATACGTTGGTCGAGGCCGGTCTAGTGATTAAGAAAGATGAAAAAGTATACGACCGTTTTCGAGGCAGGGTAATATTTCCCATACATAACATAACCGGTAAGGTAGTAGGTTTTGGTGCAAGAACCCTCAAAGCCGATAAGGGTGCGAAGTATATTAACTCTCCTGAAACCGAGGTTTACCAAAAAAGTAAGGTCCTTTACGGATTGCATCAGGCACGTCATGCTATTCGACAACAAGACAATTGCTACTTGGTGGAGGGTTATACCGACGTGATTTCTTTGCACCTATCCGGAGTTCCTAACGTGGTGTCTTCCTCTGGTACATCATTAACTGAAGATCAGATAAAGCTAATAAAACGATTCACCAATAATATCACGGTATTATTCGACGGAGATCAGGCAGGTATTAAGGCATCCCTCCGAGGTATTGATATGATCCTTGCTGGTGGTGCTAATGTTAGGGTGGTAGAGTTTCCCCAGGGTGAAGATCCTGATAGCTATTCTAGAAAACTGGGTACAGATCAATTTAAAGCCTTCCTTAATGGTAAGCAGAAAGACTTTATCTCCTATAAGACCCAATTGTTTCTGGACCAGGCAGGAGATGATCCCATCAACCGGGTAGCAACCATTAAAGAAGTTGTAAGCAGCATTGCCAAAATCCAAGACCCTCTTCAAAGGGCAGTCTATATTAAACAATGCAGTGGACAGTTAGAAGTGGATGAATCCTTATTGATTCGGGAACTAAACAAGAAACAGCTCCAGGATTCAGGAGGAGGTCGCCAGGTGATAACGGTGCCGGAGGTAGTTCCGGAGTCGCCTCCAAGTCCTAAGAATTTGCCAGATACCATAGCGGTTCAGGAAAGAGAAAGCATACGCCTGTTATTAAACTATGGCGATCACCAAATAGAGGAGGGGGTAAATCTGCGACAATATTTCTTCAACGAATTGGAGGAGGTGGAGTTTAAGACCGCCACCTACCGTCAAATCTTGGGTATTATTAAAACGGATTTGCAAAAGCATGGGGCGGTTGACACTCGACGTTTGATGGACCAGGCATCCTCAGAAGTAAAAAAGGCCATGATTGACCTGCTCAGTGAAAGATACGAGGTAAGCAGTTTATGGATGGACCGTTTCAGTATCTATGTTCCTACAGAGAAAGAGATCCTGTCCAATGTAGTGTTCAGCAACCTACTGAGGCTAAAATATAGGATCGTAAAAAAGTTGATTGCTGAAAATCGTGAAGAGTTGCGCATGGCAGAACCTAATGAGCAGCAGAAACTTTTACAGGTAGATGTTGCGTTAAAGAAATCACGGAATGAGCTGGCCAAACAGCTGGGTATTATTGTCTCAGACTAAAAATAAGGCTAATTTGGTTTAATCGGCAAGTAGAAAAGGTATGACAGAACATCTGACAACACTCGACACCATTGAAAATGCCCTGGAGGCAATTCGATCCGGTGAGGTGGTAGTAGTAGTGGATGACGAGGATCGCGAGAACGAGGGAGACTTCATTTGTGCTGCTGAGAAAGTTACCCCTGAGATCATCAACTTTATGGCCACGCATGGTAAAGGTTTGATCTGCACCGCGCTAACCGGAGAACGCTGTGAAGAATTGGGTCTGGAGCTGATGGTGGGGCGTAATACCGATTCCCTGCAAACTGCCTTTACCGTATCGGTCGATCTTAAAGGTGGTGGGAATAGCACTGGTATATCTGCCAAAGATCGGGCTCGTACCATCAATGCGTTGGTAGCAGCAGATACACATCCCAATGATTTGGCCAGACCTGGTCATATTTTCCCCTTAAGGGCCAAAAAAGGAGGGGTCTTGCGTAGAGCAGGACATACTGAGGCGGCAATGGATTTAGCGATGTTGGCAGGGCTGCATCCCTCTGGCGTTTTGGTTGAAATCATGAAAGATGATGGGGAGATGGCCAGATTGCCTGATTTAAAAAAGGTTGCAGAACGGTTTGGTTTAAGGATTGTATCCATAAAGGATTTAATCAACTACAGGCTTAAAAAGGAAAGCCTGATCAAAAGGGAAGTGGAGGTATTCCTGCCTACCGATTTTGGAGATTTCCAGTTAATAGCCTATACCCAGACCAATACGGGAGACTCCCACCTGGCCTTAACCAAGGGATCCTGGGAAGAAGATGAGCCCATCTTGGTCAGGGTACACAGTTCCTGTGTAACCGGTGATATATTCGGTTCGTGCCGCTGCGATTGTGGGGGGCAACTGCACCGGGCCATGGAAATGGTAGAGCGAGCAGGTAAAGGTGTGGTACTGTATATGAATCAGGAGGGTAGGGGCATTGGACTTTTAAACAAGCTCAAAGCCTATCAACTGCAACAAGATGGTATGGACACTGTGCAGGCCAATGAACATTTGGGATTTAAGAAGGATCAAAGAGATTATGGTGTGGGAGCGCAAATTCTACGAAATCTAGGCGTTACAAAAATGAAACTCTTATCCAATAATCCTCAGAAAAGAGCCGGCTTAGTAGGGTATGGCCTAGCCATTGTAGAAACCATTCCTATTGAGATCTCTCCGAATCGACACAATGAGTCTTATCTCAAGACCAAGCGCGATAAATTGGGCCACACAATTTTAAGGAAGAACAAATGACATGAGAAACTATTGTTTCCTGGCAATTATGATACTGACCCTCCAGGCTTCTGCTCAGACCTTTCCCTCTGAAGTTTGGCATCGCGGTAAAGTGGTGCTTATGGATAATCGGGAGCATAAAGGCTTGGTTAAATATGACCTGGAGACGGATATAGTGCAAGTCAATAATGAAAATACCATCAGTACATTCTCTTCAAAAAAAGTACTGTACTTTGAGATTTTTGATGAATCGGTGGACAGTTTTCGTCAGTTTTATGCTTTGCCTTTTACAGTAAGTCCGGGATACGAAACACCTATTCTTTTCGAAGTCTTGCACGAAGGCAGACCGTTAAGTTTGTTGGCCAGGGAAGCCATAACTACCGAAACCGTACCTCAGTATAGCTACTACTGGGGTCGGAATAACTTTTTGAGCAGATATAAGCTCATTTACGAGTTTTATTTTTTCAGCGAAAAAATGGGTGTCAGGCGGTATACCATGAAAAAGAGGGAGCTGTTGGATTTAATGGGCAGAAAATCTTCAGAGGTCCGTAAATTTATTAATGATAACAATCTCAGGGTGGACAGACGCCGGGATCTGGAGCGCATAACTGCCTATTACAATTCACTGTGGGATACCTGATTTCTTTTTTACGTTTTCAGTACTTTTAGGCCGCAAAATCAAAATTACATGTCGAAACCTTTGATCTTAGTGAGTAATGATGACGGAATATCTAGTAGAGGAATCCGAGTTCTGGTGGAACTTATGAAAGAGATTGGGGAGGTCATTGTAGTAGCACCAGATAGCCCCCAATCGGGTATGGGCCATGCTATCACGGTTGGCAATACCCTGAGACTGGATAAAACAGACATTTTTGGTGATGTGCCGGCCTACAAGTGTTCTGGGACACCAGCCGACTGCGTGAAACTCGCCAAGCATCATGTCCTCACCTCCAGCAAGCCCGATTTGGTGGTAAGTGGTATCAATCACGGAGGCAACACCTCAATCAGTGTTCTTTACAGTGGCACCATGTCAGCGGCTATTGAGGGTGCTATTGAAGATTTGCCAGCTGTTGGTTTTTCACTTTGTGACTATGCTTCAGAGGCTGATTTCTCTCATACAGGAGAATACGTGAAGAAAATTGCGTCCGAAGTTTTGTATAAGGGGCTTCCTAAAGGGGTAGCCTTAAATGTAAACATTCCTCCCAAACGCAATGAGAATATTAAAGGTATCAAAGTTTGCAGGCAAGCCAGGGCCAAATGGGAAGAACAGTTTGATGTACGACGAGATCCTACCGGCCGCAAATATTTCTGGATGGCAGGTAACTTTGTCAATTTTGATAGGGGAGAAGACAATGATGAGTGGGCAATTGCCAATAACTACATATCCATTGTTCCCTGCCAGTATGATCTGACCGCTCATCATGGCATTAGCTTCCTAAATGACCAGTGGGAACTCTAAAAGGGGTCTACATCCGGAATCACTCTAACAGACCGATAGCTGGGGATTTCGTTTAATTGGGTTATTTCCTGCATCAGCCGTTTCTTGATGACTTCTATTTGACCAGTATTCTTTTCCAGTTTGATGTACAACTCCATCTGGTAAAGATTTCGCAATTTGGAAATTAACGGCTCCTGAGGGCCTAGAACCCGGGACTTACCCAAGCCCTGTATCAAACGATTTGAAAGTTCATGGGCAGCACGGTAGCCTAACTCCTGGTCGGAGCTTTTTAAGGTCAGTCGAATCAGTCTGGTGAACGGTGGGTATTTGAATTTTTCCCTTTCAGTGATCTCATGCTGGTAGAACTGCAGGTAGTTGTGTTCGCTGATCATTCTTAATAACTGGTGTTCAGGACTGCTGGTTTGTATCAAAACTAACCCATCACCAGTACGTCTTCCGGCCCTACCACCTACCTGAGTAATAAGTTGAAACGCACGTTCATGTGATCTGAAATCAGGGAAATGCATGATCCGATCGATGTCCAGCACTCCCACCAGGTCAACTTTACCAAAATCCAGACCCTTTGACACCATTTGAGTACCTATAAGAATATCAATCTCTCCTTGCTCGAAGCGGTCGATAATTTGCTGGTAGCTGTATTTTCTCCTGGTAGTGTCCAGGTCCATCCGTTGGACCCTGGCATGGGGAAGCACCTGCCTGAGTTCTTCTTCAATTTTTTCTGTTCCGAATCCCACTAATTCTAAATCCGTAGATTCACAGGAGGGGCAGGTATCTAACATTTTTTGTTTATACCCACAGTAGTGGCAACGCAGTTGGTTATAGTGCAGGTGGTAGGTAAGTGTAACCGAACAGCTAGGACATTGTGGGGTGAAAGCGCATACCTGGCATTTTAGATAGGGTGCGTAACCCCTTCTGTTTTGAAATATTATAGCTTGTTGGCCTTTGGCCAGAATATGCTTCAGCCTGCGGGTCAGCTCAGCGGTAAACATACCTGTCATTCTCCTTTTAAGTCGTTCTTTGGTGGTATTCACCAAATGGTATTTTGGAAGGGCTACCTTTCGATAGCGATGATCCAGGTGTACTAGTGCGTACTTACCTTTTTGAGCATGATAATAAGATTCTATAGATGGCGTTGCTGAACCAAGTAGGGTCCTTGCGTGATGCATCCGGGCTAATACCAGGGCCACATCACGTGCATGATAACGAGGAGCTGGATCGAACTGCTTATAGGAGAGTTCGTGTTCTTCATCCACAATGATCAATCCTAAATTGTCAAAGGGTAAGAATATGGAAGAACGAACACCTACAATGAAGGAGAACTTCCCTTCCAAGATGCCGCGCCATACTTCGACTCGTTCATTATCAGAAAACCTACTATGATAGACGCCCATGCGGTTGCCAAATATCTTGTGCAGTCTGCGCACAATTTGGGTGGTCAGTGCTATTTCTGGCAGTAAGTATAGTACCTGAAGACCGCTGTTAAGCACCTGAGAGATCAGATCAATGTAAATCTCGGTCTTACCACTACCGGTAATCCCATGAAACAATACGGTTTTGTTTTTTTCAAAACTAGAAAGAATTTCATCCCTGGCTACGGTTTGTGGTGATGTCAGGGTAATACTCTTCGATGGATTCGCTAGACCATCTTGGTCAGGTAATCGGCTCACCACTACCTCAAACTCCTCCATGACTTTGTTTTTAATAAGGGTTTTGAGGCTGGAAGCGGATACTCCCTCAGATAGAAGCAGGGACTTTTGGATCCCCCGAAGGTTGATTTCAGGATCCTTCAATACCTGTACATGCTGTAGATATTTTAGCAGTAACTCAGTTTGTTTAGGCTTTTTTTGCAGTATATCGAATTGATCCTCCAGCGAGGAATGAGAAGTGAAATCCGATGATAATCTCACCCTCCGCTCCTTTTTGGGGCGATACTTTTCCTTAACTTCCTCATAAAGCAAGATTGCCTTTTTGGTCAATAGGGATTTGATAATTTTGGGCAGGTTTTTTACACCGATGCTTTCCATAGCCTGGCTATAATCAAGACTTCCCTCTTGCTCTAACGCCTGGAGCAACAATATCTCTCTATCATCAAGGGGGTAGGGGCAGGTATCCTGCTGAAACTCGGGATGAAGTTGAATCCGTGATTGACTGCTGAGCTTTAAACCACTGGGTAAAGCAACTTGTAACACTTGCCCTTCGGCACACAGGTAGTATTTTGCGATCCACCTGAAAAGCTTTAGTTGTATGGTATTCAGCACAGGTTCTTGGTCCAGCACATCTTGGATATATTTAGCTTCATAAGTGGAAGGTGGACTTTGATGCACATTTACCACTATTCCGGTAAGGATCTTTTTTGGTCCAAACTGAACAATTACCCTTTTGCCAATGGTAACATAGGGATTCCAGTTGCTAGGTACTCGATAGGTATAGTATTGCGGTACCGGAACTGGTAGCAATACATCCGCAAACAGGGTCACCTGTTGCTGAGTCTCGACGCTATGTTCAAATAATTCGGCCAATATTTAATAGGATAACTGGCTGATGGCTTTTTTAGGATCCGTGGTGGGCAGTTGACAGGCTTGGTTGTAGCATATGTAGACTCTGGTTTGACTATAGTCTACTCGATCTTTGAGCAAGGGTAGGGTACTGTCTTCAGTGGCTCCCAGCATAACTTTATGGGGATGGAAGAATGGAGCTATTTGTCGACGGTATTCTTCGGCCGCTTTACCACCAATCACAATTTCGGCTGTGGTAAACTCAAAAAAGCTTAAAGCGGCAGCCCAATTACTTAAATAGACTGGATCACTGGATATCAATTTTTGCACACGGTCTAGCATCTTTTGGCTTAGATCAAGGTATGATTGTCGGTCCAGCATCACACCCAAGAGCCAAAGGTTATGCGTCATGGTAGAGTTTGAAGATGGAATTACATTATCAAATAATTCTTTCTTTCTAGCGATAAGATCATCTGAGTAACTACCGGTGTAGAAAAATAAGTGATCTTCCACATCGTAAAAATTCTCAATAGCAAATGACATCAGGTTTTGAGCTCTATAGAGCCATTTCTCATGAAATGTTACCTGGTACAAACCCAGATAGCCATCGATGGTGGCCGCGTAGTCTTCAAGAAATGCAGGTGTTTTACTACCCTTAACCACGTGGGTCCGATAAAGTTGATCTCCTGAGGTCATATGATCCTCGATAAAAGCAGCACATTTCAATGCTAACTGCAGAAATCGATCCTCCGAAAATACGGCATAGGCATCGGTCAGCGCTTTTATCATCAACCCGTTCCAACCACAGATAATCTTATGGTCCAGGCCAGGCCTGATACGCTCATTGCGCGCATTCAGCAGTTTCTCATGGTATTCTTCCAGAATATTGCTAAGCCAGTCGGTATCCATATTATGTTGTCTCGCAAAGGATTCAAGATCCTGCTGCTGGTATAATATGTTTTGTCCGTTCTCCCAATTACCTTCAGGGGTTAATCCGTAAAAATCAATTAAAAAATCCCCGGACTTGCCCACAACTTCTGAAAAGTCATGGTACTGCCAAATGTAAAATTTACCCTCTTCTCCTTCGCTGTCTGCATCCAATGCGGAATAGAAACCTCCCTGCGGGTGAAGTAACTCCCTGCTGAGAAAGTCAATAGTTTGATACACCACCGTACGATATCGTTGGTTTTGGGAAATGGAGTAGGCTTTTGCATAGAGACTGACCAATTGGGCATTATCGTATAGCATCTTTTCAAAATGGGGTGCGAACCACCTACTGTCTACAGAGTAACGCGCAAAACCTCCACCGATTTGATCATACAGGCCTCCCTGACACATTTTGTCCAGGGTCAAATACAAATGCTGTAAAAGCTGCTGATCGCGTTTCCCAGCATAGTAATGGATTACAAAGTTCCATATAACAGGCATTGGGAATTTAGGAGCTTTCTGCATGCCGCCGTTTACCTCATCAAAAGCAGCTTTCAATTTTTCAATGGCCTGATCAAGAATATTGGCAGCTTTTCCATCCTGGTCATGAAGTTGATATTTGGTTACCACGCCAATCTTCAGGGCTTTGTGAAATTTTTCTGCTGAATCCTCCAATGCAAGTCGGTTGGTCTGGTAAGCGTTGGCAACACTAATCAATAGTTTATTCCAGCGGTCAGGAGGAAAATAGGTTCCTCCGTAAAAGGGTTTCTGATCGGGGGTTAAGAAAACATTCAGAGGCCATCCTCCGGACAAGCCCATGGCCTGAATGGCTTCCATATAAATTTGATCGATGTCCGGCCTTTCTTCACGGTCAAGCTTGATGCAAACAAAGTGTTTGTTCATCACCTCTGCAATTGATTTATGTTCAAATGACTCCCTTTCCATTACATGACACCAATGGCAGGCGCTGTAACCAATACTCAGCAGAATGGGCTTGTCTTCTGATTGTGCCTTTTCTAAAGCAGCCCGTCCCCAGGGGTACCAATCTACCGGATTATAGGCATGCTGAAGCAGGTAGGGGCTAGTTTCATGGATCAGTCTATTAGCGGTAGCTTTCATTTAAGTTTTCTTTGAGTAAAGCTACTTCATGACTGGTATCTATTTCGGATGGCAGGTCCTGAATTAACAAAAGTGTTTTCTTGATAAACTCTTGATGTGCTGCTGATTGGGGGTGGAACGGTCTATGCTTTAAATTTGAGGAGATTTTTTGCCACTGGTCTACAAATTCCTGCGTAGGGATATCCAGGTAATTCGAGACAAACAGGTCCCAGAGATAATCCTGAGCCGTCTCATTGGGATGAATCATATCTTGTTGGTAGAATCTGTAATCTCGAAGATCATCCATCATGATCTCAAAGCCGGGGAAGTAGGTGGTAGTTGAATACTTTTTTTCCAGTGCTTCACATACTAACCGCAAAGTAGACTTGCTTACACTGTTTTGCTCAATACCCTCCTTGAGATGCCTGATGGGGCTCACTGAGAGTATAAATCTGGCATCTATCCGTTTTGAATCCAATAGTGCTGCAAACGCATCAACAATTGGTTGAGGTGCAGTTAGACTCTTTTCAAACTCTTTTTGTGGTACTTTATGGCAGTTCGCCACCATTAAGCCGGAGTGTTTGTGACGGTACTGAATAGCGGTACCAAAGGTCAGGAGGATATAGTCGATTGACGTCAGCAGGCTTCGCAGGTTGCGGAGTCTATCCTCAATTATTCCTTCCAGATGAATACGCGAGTGGTGAGAAACGGAGCTGTGAAAAAGATAGTTGTACCAAATACCTTGCTGACATACGTAGCTGTACTCTGGTGGCAGTTCCTCTTCCAGAGCCATTCTGAAAAGTTCAAATTGTGCTAAAGGGTGAAAGATTATCCCACAGGGATTAGTGGTGATATTAAACTTGTTGGAAAGCAGCTTGTTTCCAATAAAATCAGCAAAGCAGCTGCCCCATGACAATAATTTACTCTGGATTGAAATAGGCTGTTCAATAGGCGTAAGTGAGACCGGCGTCCTAAACATATTTCTAAGTTAGCAAAGGGCATACTATAAAAAAACCACGCCGAAGCGTGGTTGGAATTTTTAGTTGATGTGAACGTCTTATGCTTCGACCACCTTAAAGTTTACTTCGTGCTTTACTTCGCGGTGTAGATCTAGGATCACCGTATAATCCCCTAAGGTTTTAACTGCACTCTTGAAGGAAATCTTCTTACGATCAACCTCAAAGCCTTTGCTTTTCAAAGCATCGGAAATTTGCAGTGCGGTTACCGCACCAAATATCCTTCCGTTCTCACCTGCTTTGGTAGATATTTCTAGTACCAAATCTCCAATAGACTCAGCCAGTGACTCAGCGTCCTGTTGGATCTTTGCAGCCTTATGAGCGGCTTGCTTCACGTTTTCGCCTATCCTTTTTTTGTTGGATTCACTGGCCACCAATGCCAGACCTTTTGGAATTAAGTAGTTTCTGCCATATCCACCTTTCACTGAGACCAGGTCATTTTTATACCCAAGTCCCTGAATATCTTCTGTTAGTATTACTTCCATAACTGTCCAGATTATTTTAAAGAGTCAGTAACATAGGGCAACAAGGCCAAATGCCTAGCTCTCTTAACCGCCTGGCTGACCTTCTTCTGGTATTTAAGGCTGGTTCCAGTAATTCTTCGGGGAAGAATCTTACCTTGCTCATTGACAAATTTGAGCAAAAAGTTTGCATCCTTGTAATCAATGTACTTTATACCGTTTTTCTTGAATCGACAATACTTCTTTTTATTGTCAGCTCTGTTTACAGGTTCGTTCATTAAGGTCATGATGCAGCCTCCTCAGTTTTCTTGTTAAATGCTCCTTTTCTTCGTTTTTCGTTGTACTCCAACGCATGTTTGTCCAGCGCTACGGTCAGGAACCGCATCACTTTTTCATCCCTCCTACAGGCTATCTCCAGTGCGTCAACCGCCGTAGTCTCGGCGTTAAACTCAAACAAGTTGTAGAATCCAGTGGTTTTGTGCTGGATAGGGTAGGCCAATTTCTTTAGCCCCCAGTTTTCCTCATTGATCAATTCTGCTCCATTGTCAGTGAGGACATTTTTCAATTTGTCGACTGTATCCTTCATCTGATCTTCAGACAAAACGGGAGTTAAAATGAATACAGTCTCATAACTTTTCTTCATAATTATAAATCAGTGTTTGAATACTAGAATCACTAATGGCCTGCAAAAATAGCCAGAAAAATAGTATCTGCAAAATTATACTTGGGAATAAGAAAGACCGGTGGAAAGTTTACTTTACAGTAAACGATTTGCTGCCAATAAAATCCTCGTCTGCGTAGATTTCTATCACGTGGTCTCCAGTGATGTAATCCGCACCTTTGTCATACAAGAAGGTGATTTGTTGTTTGGTATTATCAAACAGGATTGCTTGTACCGCAGTGTAAAATTCTTCTCTTCCATCTATCATAAAAGTACCAGATCCCCGGGCTACATCAAACAGCACGTTCCCCTCTGGTTCAATTATACGAATACGAATATCTTTACCTTCAATAGGTGCCACACTATTCTCGGCTAGATTGAAACCAACCTTGAGGCTTTCGATCTGACGATTTTTAAACTCCCCTTCTTTCTCCCTTCCTCTTTTGTTAACCGCACTGATCTTAATGTTCTCCGCCTTGAGTGTACTGGCAAGTGCGACTTTTTCTCCCAGTTTTTCAGAGGTTTCAGCTAATTCTTGTATCGAATCACTCAGCATGTTTTGGGTAACTTTTAGGTCGGTATTCTCAGATAATAACTCTTCATTCACCGCAGTGAGTCGTTGGATTTCAGCTTCTTTTTCTCTTAAAAGGGTCTCATACCCCTCAACCTTATCTCGGATTTTGTATAATCTGGCCCAACCAACATCTGAGGATTCTTGCAACCTGTCTCGTTCTGCCTCCAATTCCTCTTTAGCCAATCGCAATTCTTCAACGTCTCCTCCAAGTTTACTTATTTCTTCGATTTTGAGTTGAAGCTCGTTACTCACCGATTCCAGCTTGTTGTAGGTCTCCTCCAGTTCAACATCGCGGTTAGCCAGTTCCGTTTTCAATTCGTTTTTCTTTTGGTGATCTAGGTACCATTTGACACCTTGAATGATCACCAGGATGGCTAAAAAAGCAATAATAAGACCGAGCTTGTTATTCTTCTTCTTTTCGCTCTCGTTTATTTGTTGGGTCATTTTTAGAGGTCCAATTTGACAGCGTAAAATTAAGATTTTATTAAAATTATTCAACGTAAACCATACAAATAAACCCTACAAATGGCCCCTATGTACCTTAAAGTGAAATTATTCCTAAGATGAGTTAAATATACAGTCAGTACTGTAGCACGTAATGTGATTTGGTCAGTTGTGGGTCAAAAAACACCAATCCGGCCCGGAATAGGTCAATGGTTAGCCTAACACCAGGCCATTGCTTTATCTCCTCCCAGGCCCTATTCATTTCGGCCGAGTGGTAAATATCATCCACCACCACCATGCTCTGAGCATGGCAGCGGGACACGCATTGGCTGAAATAGTTTATAGTGGGCTGATACCGATGATTGGCGTCCATAAACAGCAAATCAATCGATCCAATATTCGTTAATACCTCCGGAAGTACATCTTCAATATCACCAACAATCAATTCAATTTGCGGTGCATTTAAAGTTGAAAAGTGTTCTTTCGCCAATTGGCTGATTTTGGGGCAACCTTCGATGGTTACAATTTTCGCATTTTTCGCCCCAGCTGCCATACTAAGGGTTGACAGGCCTAAGTTGGCACCCAATTCTAGGATGGTTTTTGGATGATATCTCCTGCAGATATTAAAAAGCCATCGCGACACTTGAGGTTGATGGCTGTTTCTGGCCATACCTGAAATAGTTCGAGTAGAGTACCGGTCATTTCCAGCGCCTAAATCGGTAACTTGAATACCTCTATGGTTCTTTTGTAGCGACTTACGCAGTTTCAGCACTGCTTCCATCAGATTGTTGATGGATTTATCCTTTATCACATGTTGGTAGAAATCAAAAATAAAGGGTGCTTGCAGAGAGTGTTCATCAACCGCATTCAACCAGTAATACAGAAACCGATTGGCCCTGATGAGCTGGTTTTGGAACAATCTAGTTGAGTTTATTAGGGAAAATCATTTGAAATTCAGGAATGCTAACCTCAAACCTAAGGCCATCAACCAATTGCTCCATTTCATAGCTTCCATGCATTTTACCGATTCCTGATTTCAGATTACATCCCGAGATATATTGATGCTGTTCTCCGGGTTCGATAATAGGTTGTTGACCAACAACTCCTTCTCCCTCCACCGTCCTGACTTTGCTATAGGTATCGTGGATATACCACTTCCTTCTTAGCAGTTGTATGGTATTCGAACTGCCGTTCTTAATGGTGATCCGATAGGTAAAGACGTAATGGTACTGACTAGGACTAGAATATTCGGGTTGGTATTCCGTCTCTACCATAACGGTGACTCCTTTAGTGACTGCGGTTACCATAAGGCCAGGTTATTGGTAGGCATTGAACCAATAAAGATAACTAACTTGGGCAAGCATTGGTTATTGAAAACTAAATTTTATTTTAAACGTCTTATGGATGTACGCATAGAATCAGGTTGGAAACAAGCTTTACAGCAGGAGTTTCAAAAACCCTATTTCCATCAGCTTACGGATTTTGTCAGGAAAGAATATAATACCAGACGGATTTTTCCACCGGCAAAGCAAATTTTCAATGCTTTTGACCGCTGTCCTTTATCCAAAGTAAAGGTAGTTATCCTGGGTCAGGATCCTTATCATGGACCAGGACAAGCGAATGGTCTTTGCTTTTCGGTTAATGATTCCATAGCCAAGCCACCATCGCTAATCAACATCTTTAAGGAGTTGGAAGCCGATCTGGAAATTTCTCCACCATCGAACGGAAATCTGGAGAGATGGGCAGACCAGGGTGTTCTGCTGCTCAATGCTACGCTCACAGTAAGGGCCCACCAGGCAGGATCCCATCAGGGGAAAGGTTGGGAGGATTTTACCGATACGGTGATTCAGGTGCTGGCCGAGCAGAAATCCAATCTGGTATTTATGCTATGGGGAAGCTATGCCCAGAAAAAAGGTGCAGTTATTGATGGCAGTCAGCATCTGATTATCAAATCAGCTCATCCATCGCCTCTGGCTGCTCACCGTGGTTTCTTCGGCAGTCGTCCTTTCAGCAAAACCAACCGGTATTTACAAGCCAATGGACAAGTGCCCATTAATTGGTAATTAATTGATTCCTTTGAAAAGTCTACTCCATCGAATTTTATCAAACCAGCTTTGATTACTGTCTATTGACATCCAAACGAACAGAGGCTTGCCCATGACGTGGTCTTCTGGGACAAAACCCCAAAACCGGGAGTCAATGGAATTATGCCGGTTATCTCCCACCATGAAGTAATAGTCCTGATTAAAGGTGTATTCCTTAACTTGCTGTCCATCGATGGTCAGGGTTGTGCCCTCGACTATCACCTCATCATGACCTTCATAATTTTCTATGAAATATCCGTACTTGAGTAGATTTTCCTGATTGATTTCGATGGTAGTGCCCTCTGCTGGCACCAACAATGGACCGTAGTTGTCTTCGTTCCAGGATAGCTGCTTGCCATCGGGATATACGTTAACCTGTCCCTCGCCTTTTTCCCAGGTTTTAAGTGCACCGGTCAGGGGATCCATGCTGGTCTTTTCAATGGTGATATTGGGGATTTCGGATAATTTCTTCACGTCGTCTTCCATGGCGCCTTTAATGTAATAGGTGTTAACCCCCCAGTTTTCCACATCCCAGATTCCATTGCGCATAAATACCCGGCGATTGATGGGAACCGGACTGGTAACTTTATAGGAAGTTTGCATATTGGGTGGGTTTGGACTGACCTCTCCGTTGATGTACAATTGCATATTTCTTATTTCTAGCACATCACCTGGAATCGCTACGCAACGTTTTACATAATAAGTTTTTAAATCCACTGGATGATCCTCCTCACCAGGCACATTGGGGTTCCCGGGGTAGTTAAACACCACTGGCTCATTCCGTTTAACATCTTGAAACCCCGGCAATCTCACTGAAGGGAGCTGGATCCAATCCAGATAGGAGGAGACGTTGAGTATAGGTATCCTTTGGTGGGTTAGTGGTACCTGCAAAGGTGTTACCGGAGTTCTTGGCCCATAGTGGATCTTACTGACAAATAAGTAATCACCCACTAACAAGGATCCTTCCATGGAAGGAGTAGGTATGGTGAACGCACTGATCAATCCCCATTTTAGGACAGTAGCCACAATGATGGCAAATTTCAAAGCATCAAACCACTCCCTGGTTTTACTGCGTGGCTTTTCGCTTTCTTTCTCGTCGGACTTCCCGCGGCGGAAGTAATTCTTAATTGACATAGTCTTTTCTACAATTGAGCGCTTAAAGATCCAAAAAATCATCCATTGTTAAAATACCTTTACGTTTTTGAATCCATTCCGTTACCAATACGGCTCCCAAAGCAAATCCATTACGACTCAAAGCCTTATGCTCCAAGGTGATCTCATCAAATTCGGAGCTATACTGAACTTTATGAGTTCCCAGTACTTTTCCTTCTCGGACAGCGTTAATAGGAATGGAATTAGGGTTATAGCCTTGATCCAGGCTCCAATGGTCAATCCTGTCCATTTCCTTAATAATGCCCTCGGCCAGGGTGATGGCAGTACCACTGGGCGCATCTTTTTTTTCAATATGATGGCACTCTTCCATGCTGACTTTGAAATCGGGGTAAGCATTCATGATCTTGGCTAAGTACTGATTGACCTTAAAAGTGATATTAACCCCTAAGCTGTAATTGGATGCATAAAAATAGGTTCCCTGTTGCTGGCGACAGTAAGCATCTAACTCGGGTTTTTGCTTTAACCATCCAGTGGTGCCGGAAACTACCGGGATACCCATCTTGATGCATTGCTTTATGTTATCGAATGCCTGATTGGGAGCGGTGAATTCAATAGCCGCATCTACCTCTTGAGGGTTCCACTTAAGCAGCGCATCTCTGTTTTCAACATCGATTTTATCGATTATCTGGTGTCCTCGATTTTGGGCAATGGCGGTAATTGTCTTGCCCATTTTTCCGTATCCAATAATACCTATTCTCATTATTTAAGTTTAAAATTTAACGCCAGTCCCCCGGATATAAAACCAAAATCCTGCCTTATACTGGGTTGAATGCGTATTGCTGTTGACCTTTTGGGAAAATTTTTGAGATGAGCATCCACATATGCATCGGTAATCACAATGAAATACGCTAGTATGGATCCGATAATCAAAGCATCCCGGTCCCTCCTAAATCTGTCAGTTTCTGATTCCAGAGTCCCTTCAGATATGCTATGTAGTGGATTTTCCGGATCTATATTCCCAGTTCTAACCGCAAACAATGCACTTCTGGTATCGACATATCTTACGTGATTCCAGTGGATACCATAACCAAGAGCTGCCCCACCACCAAGCACTATGGGTACTTTCCAGTATCTGTCATTGTAAATTTGGCCTGCCCCTGGAAACGCAGCAGACAGCAGGGCCGCTCGTTCAGGGTCTTTCTGTTTGACTCCCTCACCTGAAACCAAGATTTCATAGGGCTCCGGTCGTAGCGTATCAGGGGTTTGCGCAATACTTGTTTGAGTAACGCTAACAGAGATTAAAAAAAAAATGAGTAAACGAGGCAACACGGGTTATAAGTCCAGTATCTCCAGTATTCGATTCAGATCATCTGTTGAAACGAAAGGTATGCGGATCTCACCGCGATCATCATTATTAACAGTCACTTTAATCCTGGAACCGAAATGAGAACTTAGTTTGTTCTGTAGTTGACGGAAAGCATGGTCATTTGGTGGCTTGGAACCCTTATCAGAGGTCTTCTCCATGCTTCCCCTGGCTATTGCCCTCACCAATGATTCAACCTTACGCACGCTCAGGTCTTCTTTCATCATCTTGTGATACAGTTCGAGTTGCGTGTCCACATTCTCTACGTTAATAAGCGCCCTGGCGTGACCCATAGTGATTTTTTTGTCGCGTATACCGATCTGGATATCGGGTGGCAATTTTAATAATCGCAAGTAGTTAGTGACCGTAGCCCGATTCTTGCCAACTCGTCCACCTAATTCCTCTTGTTTGAGGTTGCACTCGGTTAGTAAACGCTGATAACTGAGGGCTATTTCAATGGCATTTAGATTTTCCCGCTGAATATTCTCAATCAAAGCCATTTCCAGCATTTCCTGATCATTGGCGGTCCTGATGAACGCTGGTAATCGCTTGAGTCCAGCAATTTTTGCAGCCTGAAACCTTCGTTCCCCGGCAATTAGCTGGAATTTTCTGGGGCTTAACTGCCGTACGGTGATAGGTTGAATAATACCCTGAGTTTTAATGGAGTCTGCAAGTTCCAATAATGACTCCTGATCAAAGTCCGATCTGGGTTGAAAAGGGTTAACCTCAATCTGTTCGATAGGAATTTCACCGATGTTACCTGCTGCTGGGGTTCCCGATTTTCTTGCTGGGGCTTCAAATACCACTGAATCGTCTAAATGCGCCCCCAGTCCTCTGCCCAAGGCATTTCTTTTCTTCGGTTTTTTATCGGACATGGTCAGCGGCCCAGGTTGTTCTTTTCAATAATCTCACGTGCCAGATTGAGATAACTTATGGCTCCTTTACTTCTGGCATCATGAGCAATAGCGGGAATCCCAAAACCGGGTGCTTCACTTAGTTTAATGTTCCTCGGTATAATGGTTTTAAACACGATTTGCTTGAAATGTGTGTTTACTTCCTCAACTACCTGGTTGGACAAACGAAGCCGTACATCGTACATAGTAAGCAGTATTCCCTCTATCTCCAAATTTGTATTTAAACGAGATTGTATGATCTTAACCGTATTCAGTAATTTCCCCAGGCCCTCAAGTGCGAAATACTCACACTGAACTGGAATAATTACTGAATCTGCAGCAGTTAGCGCGTTAACCGTGATTAACCCCAGCGATGGGGAACAATCAATGATCACAAAATCGTATTCGTCGATGATATCGGTCAGTGCCTCCTTCATCTTTTCCTCCCGATTCTCGAGGTTTACCATCTCCACCTCTGCGCCCACTAGATCTATTCTGGAGGGAATAACAGAAAGGTAGTCAATACTGGTATCGACGATAGCATCGTGCACATCAGTGCCATTGACCATGCACTCGTAGACACTGTAAGTGACGGACCTGGGGTCAACCCCCACGCCAGATGTGGTATTTGCCTGTGGGTCTGCATCTACCACCAATGTTTTAAACTCCAACGCAGCTAAACTAGCAGCTAGATTCATGGCTGTGGTGGTTTTACCCACTCCTCCTTTCTGATTGGCAATGGCGATTACTTTACCCATAGGGGCGATTACAAAGTTATGGAGGTTCCAATTTGCATCAAAATAAGTTCTTTTCCTTGAGATTCAGCCAAATTTTTCGAGGCCTGATGATCGATAGAAATTGGCGGGAAAGTGTCATGATGCATACCTAAAATCCGATCGCACCCCACATAATTCGAAGCTTCCAAAGCATCCTCCAGACCCATGGTAAAATGTCCACCTATAGGTAAAATGGCCAGATCAATGCTGTATTCTTGTTTAATTTGGATCATGTCCTGATGCAATGCCGTATCGCCAGCATAGTAGATGCAGCGGCCATCCATTTCAAGTACAAATCCCACCGGATTGCCTCCATAACTGCCGTCAGGCATGCTGCTGGAGTGGACTGCATTTACCAGCTTCACCTGAGCTGCACCTAAGACTGTTTGCCCGCCTTGGTTCATGGGTATTACTCGGTCCAATCCTCTATGCTGAAACCAGGTTGCTACCTCGTAATTAGCCACAATTGTAGCTTCACTTTGTTTGTATAAGGTCTCAACATCCAAAACATGGTCCTGATGCCCATGGCTGATCACTAAAAAATCAGGGCTCAACTGATCAATCGCAACCTCTGCTGCCAATGGATTTCCGGAGATGAAAGGATCCAGCAAAAGGTTGGTTTGTTGGTTAGAAATTTCAAAGCAGGAATGTCCGAGATATCTAATTTGCATCCAGATTGGTGACTTTTATTTTCGATTCTTTTTTGATTCCTCTGCAGTTTTCATGGCCTCTTCCAACCGTTGCTGGAATTTGGACTTTTTCTTGTTTTTGTTGCGGATCTTATTCTCTTCCATTATCCGAAGGATTTTATCTTCGTCAATGAAGTACTTTTTGATAATAGCCTGTTGACCAAAATTGAGGATGTTCAGAATGAAGTAGTAGAAGGTTAGGCCTGACGAAAAGTTGTTGAAAAAGAATATCATCATAAAGGGCATCAAATACTGCATAGATTTCATGGGCCCTTGCATGGTATTCATCTGTTGATTCTGTAAGGTGGTCAGGTATGTGGAACCAGCCATCAGTAGTGTGAACAAACTAACATGAGCGCCGTAAAAAGGAATGCTGAAAGGCAGATTGAGTATGGAATCATAACTACTCAGATCATCGGCCCAAAGAAATCCAGCTTGCCTCAGTTCAATGGAATTTGGGAAAAAATTGAACATGGCCAGTAGAATAGGCATTTGAAGAAGCATGGGAATACAACCACTTAAGGGATTAACCCCTACTTTGCCATACAATTCCATTTGGGCGGCCTGTGCCTTTTGCATGTCATCGCCATACTTCTGCTTGATCTCATCTAATTGTGGTTTGAGCACCTTCATCTTGGCCATACTCAAATATGACTTGTAGGAAATGGGAGATAGGATCAGTTTGATGAAGAAGG
The DNA here is from genome assembly GCA_028289505.1 of Cyclobacteriaceae bacterium. Classification (GTDB taxonomy): domain Bacteria; phylum Bacteroidota; class Bacteroidia; order Cytophagales; family Cyclobacteriaceae; genus SZUA-3. Next base: position 1,115 of record JANQPK010000093.1, on the reverse strand, counting down.
CCAGAATAATAATAATGATCCCGTAGCTGGCGATATAGGTTTCCAAGAAATTGAATACCGGTATGATTAGCCATTTATTGATCCAGGCGAAAACGGTCCAACCCAAGTAAACATTCTTGGAGAAGCCATCAGTTACCTTTTTCATTACCTGGTAGTTGTTGGGACCAAAGAAGTAGGTAAAACCTTCATTCTGCAGGTTCTGTTGCAACATATTTACCGCCAATTCCAGGTCCTTAATTACCGAGGTATCGGCTTCAGATACTACTTGGGAGGAGAACATTCCACCTTGGAAAGGGCTATTGGCAATGAGACCAGCGGTAAAGAATTTTTGGTTCATGGTGACCCACTGGATAGGCTGATTGACTACCTCTTGTTTCAGGTCATTGCTGCTATCACCCAAATCGTTGAAAGACTCATCGGTAAGATAATAGTTTACAGAGGTGTTGCGCCGGGATTGCTCCAGACTTCTCTCAAGTCTTTTGATTCTATCGCTCCATTCCAGTACTGCCATGGCGGTTGGATCTTTGGCACCCAAATCAGATAGATCCAGGTGATACTTCATCTCAAAGCCATTGCCCAGTTCATAGTACTGATGAATTTGGTTTCCTCCGCCAAGTTCGATGCTGAACCTGAGCTGTGTGGTGTCACCTTTGGAGGTAAGCTCATAGTCCTGAAAATAGAGTTCCATCAGGTTTATGCTCCTGTCCGACAGGTTTACCTGAAGGGACATATCGGAGCTTTCCTCATCGAAGAGGATCAGAGGCTTCTTATCATAGGTTTGGTACTGCTTTAGCTCAACTTGTTTGATAGCACCACCTTTGGTTGAGAAAGTTATGGCGAGTTCCTCATTCTCCATAATCACCTCCTGAGCCACTCCGTTCATCACTTGAGCCAATTCTCCAAATTCCTGTTGTTGTTGAGCGCGTATCACACTATCGGGAATCTGATTTTCCAGGGGCTTCAATTCAGTCTCTCCCTGACCAGGGGTGGGCGATAGTTGATCGGTTTGAGGTACCTGCTCCTGTGGTGGTGGCTGTATGTCCTGGGCAAAATAGAAATAGCCTAGAAGTAACAGAGAGATCAGGATTAGTCCTGTGACTTGATTCTTATCCATT
>JANQPK010000079.1 GCA_028289505.1 Cyclobacteriaceae bacterium | reverse complement strand
GACTCTACCTTTTCAAACATACCGGCTACCGAACCAAACTCATCAATGCAATTTAAACCGATCACCCATATTACGATAAACAAAACGATCCCTTGCAGTGTATCGTTGTACATAATGGCCCTAAGTCCCCCCACCTCACTGTAGATAATCATGATGGTCACAATTATACTTTTCCAAGCCCAGTGAGGTAAGGCATTGGGAAAAGCGGCTCCCAAAAACGTGGATACCCCTATTATCTGAACTGAGATATAAGGAACCAGAAATATCACCACCCCTACTAGGGCTATGATTCCCACGAATTTATGCCCGTATGCATTGACCAGTAGGCCTGCCATACCTTTGTACTCACTGGCCCTGGCTCTTGACCGTATGGCCATACCTACTCGGATCAGCAAGTACACCATCATAGCGTCTGCCACAGCCAGAAATATCCAGGAGCCAATTCCATGAATTCTGAAAAAATTGGGCATACCGATTACGGTAAAGGCGCTGAATATGGTAGCAGCTGTGGTAAACAACCCCAGTACCATGCCAAGATTCCCTCCTGCCAGAAGATAGCTTTTTGTGGTCTTTTCCTTTAGCCGGGTTCTTCGGGCCAAAAAGATAAGGATTGCCAGATAGATGGTTCCTGCAATTACGAAGCTAGTGATCATCCTGTTCCTCCTTTTGATATTTTGAAGCAACGTAAGCCAGTAAAATGTATAAAAAACAGAACACCACACCCATCCAAACGGTGTAAGGCGCTCCCAAAAGTTTAGGTCCAATGCGGCCTGCAGGAATCAGTAAGCCAGTAAAACTGGCCACGGTGATTACTACAAAGAGTATATCAGTCAGCCATAAAGCCCTGGGTTTCTTTTTCATAATAAAAACTTATAATCTTGGAATGGTCAGACCTCCATCTACTACAATGACATTACCAGTACTATAGCGGAATGAACCACTAGCCAGACTGGCTACTACACTACCAATATCCTCCGGCGCTCCTAAACGAGGCTCCACAAATAATCCTTGGTCTCGTAGTTTTTGGTACTTTTCCAGCACCCCAGCAGTCATATCAGTTTCAATCACACCGGGTCTTACCTCAAATACTGGGATCCCAAGTGCCCCCAATCGCACTGCAAAAAGCTGGGTCATCATACCCATTCCCGCTTTTGATATACAGTATTGCCCTCTTTGGGTGGAAACCACAGTGGCAGAGACAGATCCGATATTGATGATGCAGCCGAAGTACTGCTCATCTGTTTGTTTGCGCTCAACCATATGTTTGGAAAGCATCTGAGTCAGAAAGAAGGGTCCCTTAAGATTGATGGTCATTACCCGATCATAGCTCTCTTCCGACATATCCAACAGATCATTTCTTTGTAAGGGAGCCACACCTGCATTATTTACCAGCACATTTAATCCACCATAGTGGTCTAGAACTTCTTGTACTAACCGATCCCTCCCCTCCTTTTGGGAGATGTCTGCCTGACAGTAAGTGATGTCCGCTCCGGTTTCTTTAAGGCTATCCAAAACCGCTGATACAGAGGATGCATCCCTCACTCCGTTTAGCATCAAATTGAACCCTGATTCCGCCAGCTTCCTGGCAACTCCTAAGCCAATTCCCCTGGTTCCCCCAGTAATCAACGCCGATTGATTCATGACACTAACTGATTGTTAAACTTATCAAACCAAATTATTGTAGAAAGTATAATAGGGCTCCTCATTAATGACCCTTTGCAGATATAGCATCAGCTCCCGGGCATGGTAATCACCCCACATACTAGATTCACTATGAGGTATTTTGCTGTTTTCAGGTATATTATCCCAGCCCCTGGGCCGATGGTAAATCGAATGAAGTATTAGTCCCTGATGATCTGCCTCTTGACAGAGGTAAGGTGCCTTCAGCAAAGTATTAGCCACGGTAAGCCCGGCTGACCAATACTTTTGATACCCCGAGTCCCCCTTTTGTTTCAAGTAATGTCCTAATCTTAACAACCCCTGGGCGCCGATAGCGGCTGCAGAACTGTCAACAGGTTCAAAGTCGTTATACGGATCCGATTTTTCCTTGTACCAATCTGGCATGAAGGCTAATCCTGGAGCCCCGGTATCCCAGTAAGGAATCCCATCCAGTGCCGAGTGGTCAATATAGAAATCACAGGTGGCTCGGGCCGCTTTTTCAAATGTCGCCTCCACCGAGTCTATATCACCCAATGATTCCATCTCCGGAAGGTCCGGATAACCTCGTATAAACTCTAATTGTTCAGCAAATCCCAGCATAGCCCAACTCAATCCTCGGGTCCAGGTGGAATAACCACTGTATCCTTGCTGGGTACCGGGACATCTGAAATTACCGTCATTAATATTAAATATAGCCTCGTGAGCGGTTCGGCCCCATAGATCATATTGATCTCTGCCTTCACCATAAAAAATTGAGTAATTGGCAGTGGCTTGGGCATGCAGAAAAGCCCGTTCTAGCAAGTTGACCTTGATATCGTTCTCCTCTGATGAATAATGATGTAGTATGTGACCAATCACAAGAATCCGAATGGTCCTGATAGTATCTACAAATAATGAATGGGGACCATTAAAAGAATAGATAAAACCACCCGATGGGAGGGCGGTCCATCGCCTGGCCTGTACTGCGGAGGATAATTTTAAGGCTAGCTGTAAAAAATCTCGCATCCACACATTTTGCTCAAACTTGCCCTCGTTCATCAAGCGCAAGAGGTTGCCATAAGTACTCTGATTGTTGAACCCGTGATCATGAACACCAAAGTGACTTACATGAGAAGCCATTTTCTCCCGGGTATCCCTGATACCCAGTTCCAGAAAGTACTCATCTCCAGTAGCATCAAACTGTAGTATGGAAGACCCGAATTGAAATCCTTGGGTCCAATCTGTCCAGCTTCTTGGTTCATAGGTCCCATTGACAGTCACTACCGGAGAACCTGTTGAGCCATCGTATCCCTGTTGTATGGATCTTATTTTTTCACCTGATATATCCCAGAATTGACTAATGTCTGACTTGAGATCCGCAGGAAGGAGTTCATGGTTTATCTGCATTGGATTGTGTAGTTGCAGTACCAATAAACAAGCATTCTTGTTTATTCACAAATTTCACAGCGTTGTTTTAGGAATGCTGTTTAATGTATACCAACACTCACCTGACCATAATTGCTTTCCGTTAGCACTGACCAGGTTGTCTTCAAGCAAGAAATATACTACATACCCTTCCTTCAATCCTGGTATTTCCAGATGTACGGACTTTCGATCATCTGAGACGGTTACTTTACTTATTGAAAGCTCTTCCAGGTCCATCTTAGGACCACCGTAAGAAGCCGTGGGCTGGTACCACCAGTGCTGCACCAAGTAGTCCTCAGGTTTTTCTCCATGACCAGCAGCTAGGGATTCTGTGAATTCAATGGTGAAGCCGCCATTTTGTAGCCGCACGGCTAGCATTTCAAAGGTTATCTCCTGATTGAAGGATAGTCGCTGTAAACCATGGCGCTTACCTTGCCAACTCCAACCACCCACCATACCGGCTTCCCCCGCATACAGCGACCCGTCAGGTCCCCATCGCAGGCGGTTTACTCCAGCCTGCAAGCCCTGGGTAAACCGGAATACGCAACCCTGGTAGGTGCCATTTACTTTTTCCAAGAAAACCCGTTTGATACCACCATGACTAACATCTCCATACAGCATTTGATTTTGGTAAGGTCCTAAATTAATGGAGGTTGGCTCTGATGGAGAGTTGGCAATTTCATCTTGTGGAAGCCAAACCGCAGGTGGTGTCTCCTCGATATCTTTTAAGGAGTCTACCAGTACCCATCTCATTCCGTGAAAAGCGCCTTTTTGAACATGGATAAACTTATTTCCAGGCAACCATTGTCCCTGATTATCGGTGAGGAAAATTTGGTCATCTATTCCCAGCCCAATGCCATTTGGCTGCCTCAAACCGTGGTTTAAGTGTTCAAAGGTACCATCCAATGCAATTTTAATGGTTCTTCCCCTATCAAATAATGGTTTTTCATTGGTCATTAGCCTCATGGGAATAGAAAGGTTGGCATAGAAGAACCCATCTTTATAAACCAACCCCATGGCAAACTCATGAAAGTCCGTGGAAACCTCAAACCCGTTGCAAATGGCTTTGTACTCGTCGATGATATCATCCCCATCATAATCGATGAGTTGGGTCAGCTCGTGCTTTTGCAACACATATATGGAGGTGTCCACCACAGTAGCCCCCAGCGGCTCCATTAATCCTTGTGCAATCTGCTTTACCTCCACTTGACTGCCTTCCTTAGCATTTAACCCATCCACTAGGAACACCGATCCTGCAGGCGACCAGGTGGCTACTAGGAGTCTGCCATCAGGTAAAAAAGCCAACCCGCCCACTGTAAATTCATATCCAGTTGGCTCAAGATTGGTAACCTGAAAACTAGGGTGTACCCCTACAAGCGGTGCTCCAAAACCAGGTACTTTAGCTTGCTCTTGACTGATGGGTACAGGTGTTGAAGCAAGCTGCTTCTGGCTGTCATCTTGGCCATCTAAGGAAAGTATAAACTTTACCATCTCTCCAAGATCTTCATCACTGACATCAGGATGTGCATTCATGATCGCTGTTCCCCAAACCCCGGAACCTCCATGCTTTATTTTTTGAATCAAACTTTCTATGATTTGGGGATTTTCAGGATACCTATGGGCTATTTGCTCGAAGCCGGGGCCCACGGTATTCTCTGACCATTCATG
>JANQPK010000071.1 GCA_028289505.1 Cyclobacteriaceae bacterium | reverse complement strand
AATTTGGTTGGGTGGCCATAACCATGCAATGGATGATGGCCTTAGGAGGGTTTATCATCGGGGCCTTTATCGCCCCACGCTGGCGAAAAACCGGGGTTTTAACAGTTGGGGAATTCATTGGAAATCGCTTTGGGGTTAAGTTAAAGCAATTTTACAGCTACCTGTTTCTGCTCTTGAGCTTCTTTACTACAGGAGCATTCTTGTACCCGGTTGCCAAGCTGTTCAACGTATCCAGTGGGTTTTCGGTGGAGATATCAATCATTACTATCGGGTTGCTGATTATAGCTTACACCACGGCAGGCGGGCTTTGGGCGGTGGTAATTACCGACGTATTGCAATTCGTAATTCTCTCTGCCGGTCTGATTATCATTGTCCCACTGGCCTTTCAGCAAACTGGAGGAATAGGTCAATTCACCTCATCAGTTCCTCAAGATTTCTTTAGGCTTACCAATGGTGACTACACCCCTTGGTTTTTATTTGCCTTTCTATTCTACAACACCATTTTTATAGGGGGAAACTGGGCTTACGTACAACGATATACCAGTGTAGCTACCGAATCGGATGCTAAAAAAGTCGGTTGGCTTTTTGCTGCTCTTTATTTGATCAGTCCGATCCTGTGGATGTTACCTCCCATGATCTACCGAACGCTGGAAGGTGGCAATCTAATTGGTTTGGAAAATGAAGGTGCTTTCTTGCTCATGTGTAAGCGGGTTCTACCTTCAGGTTTGTTGGGCTTGATGCTAGGGGGGATGATATTTGCCACCGCCAGTTCGGTGACCACCACCCTGAATATGTCAGCTGCGGTATTTACCAATGACATTGTGAAAAAATTTAGGAGCTCGATCTCCGACAAGGGTCTGATGCACGTGGCCAGAGGGTCAACTATTGTGATGGGTCTGTTAACCATAGTGGTAGCACTGCTAGTACCAAAACTCGGAGGCATCGTAGAAGTAGTGCTGAGCGTAGGAGCCCTCACCGGGGCGCCGCTGTTCGCTCCACCGATATGGGCTCTTTTCTCCAACCGACAAACTACATCGTCTATAATCACTACTACCTTGTCGGGGCTAGCTATAAATTGTTTCTTTAAATTTGTATCCCCTGCATTATTAGGCTTTTCTTTGGACCGGGCTCAGGAAATGCTGGTGGGGGTATTAGTACCTGTATTTATCCTTGGATTGTTTGAGATGGTACTGCCCTTGAAACCCGTTGATAAAGTATTTAACAACCATCAGACGGATTCAAAAGAAATTCAATCGCCATCACAGAACAGACTATCATTTAAAGTAATGGGGATTACGCTGGTCTGTACTGGGCTTTTAATAGCGGGGCTGGGAATCTTGGCTAATTCCGCTGTGGTACCAGTGGTCCTCACTGGAGTAACCGTAGTTGTGAGCGGGATCGCGCTTACGGCGAAATCATTTACCTAGTTGCTGGATTGATATCATTTTACCTCCGCCCATTTAAGCTTGGCCAGCTTGACCCCTTTAAAGTCTGCAATATCACTAATATACCACTGGTTGCCATCCAGGATGATTTCAGGTGCCCAAACCGCCAACTCTGCGATTAGCTTGTCATCGTTATTTACCCCGAAATTGTATGGATCTTTAGAACGATAGACGAAGGCGGTACCGGTAGATGAGGACGATCGGAAAAGATAATAATAACCCTGATATTTTTGCACGAACGGGCTTTCTGCACTTACTGCCCCATTTCCCGCACGACCCCCTTCTGATACAATGGTATAATCCGACCATTTGATCAGATCTTTGGAAGTACGGACAATCACAAATCCTCTCAACCATCCGTCCTTAGCTACCGTGGATATAGTAGAATATGCGTAGTATGTATCATCATCCTTCATCACCATTACATCTCGTCCGCCCCTTTCATATAGTAAATTGTTCTCATTCTTAATCTTCGGTCTGGAATAATGGGCCCCATCCTGTGAGGTCATCACCCTAATTCCAGCCGAGTTATAAAAGCAGTAGTAGGTATCATGAATTTTCATGAAATAGGGTGCTTGCATTTGTTCGGCCGGTGTTACCTGCTCTCCCCAGTCCTGATGGGCTCTGGCCTTGACTCCAGTCTGGATCCATTCTCCGTTTTCCAAGGAAGTTCCTACCCAACCGTATAACAACCTGCTTACCCCGGTACCACGGATACAGGCCCATAGTTGCCACTTCCCCAGGCTGTCTTTGATAAAACCGTGATCCACTACATGCTGCTTATCAGGGTTTTCTCCATTCAAACTGTCCAGATCGGGTGCCTCCCCTAACCTCCAGAAATCACCCTCTATCACCGGAATATGAGGAATATCCTGGGAATGTAAAGGTGCGAACATCACCACCTGGCTTACAATAATGATTCCCTTAATAAATGCATTCATGTTTCATAACTCAATGAGTTTAACCATCAATTTCCTTACTGTTTATTGCGTTCCTGGTAGTGGGAGATCCAAGTCGCCGTTCTCGATAATAAGCACCCAATCATTCCCCTTACCTGAGGTTGGCGGGGTATAGGTCTGAATGCCATGAGTGTTGCCATTATGGATCTCATGTGCAATACCATACCGCGGGTCATACCAAATTCCCTTCAGTTTAGTGCCATTAATTTTGCTTTGGTCCAGCGTGAAACTTTCACCACGTGGTGAATAGCAAATTGCAAAGCGCCCATCCTCCGCCAATGAGCACCGTATTTTAGCACCACCTGATGATGGCCCAGAAAGTAGAAGACTTTGATCCGGCTGCAGTTTGTGAAATGGTCTGGCCAGGAAAAGTTCCGCCAGATATCCCATTTGCCAAGAACCTGGGTGATCAATGGCTTGATCCCAAGGTATACGTGCATCTAAAACCGGATTATTCCCGGAACTCCACATTTGCCATATACTATTGTGCCCATAGGTATGACCACAGGCGCCTGCCAGTACTGACCAGTAGGCAGCCTGTCGACAGTCATAATCCGTAAAAAGGTCCATAGGGCTGGCGCCTTTGTTGTAAAATCCCGCCGGTATTAGCTCGTATCTTGGCTCACCATCTAAGGTGGGCTTAGTCGGTTTTAGCTGATAGTCGTGCTCTGCATAAAAACCGTTATCATGATCGTGGGCGCCATGAGATGACTGGTACATGTTGAAATCTAACCAATCAGCTTCATGAAAATAATCAGAAGAACGTCCGGGACCTCTGGGGTGAAACGTGATAAGGTGACTACCACCATCACCAGCTTCTAAACCCTCTGCCATCGCCTCTATGATGTCCTTTTCCTGTTCATTATTGATATTCTCATCACCTCCTAGAATCCAGATGATGTTATCATGATCGCGGTATCGCTTGCCCAGATATTGAGCAAAACCCCGTGCGGTTTCAGGTGTGAATAATAGCTCTTTGCCATTAGTAGATGACCAGTAGCTGCCCCATGAAGGCAGCATTCCCATGATCAACCCCAAAGACTCAGCCTTTTCCACAATGGCATCTACATGCTCAAAGTAGTCCTTATTGGGTTTAGTAGGATCCTGATTAACCAATGGCAAATCCCCGTTGGCATTGGGATCGGTCAGACCACCTAATTGAGCTAATACTACCGCCTGAATTACAGTAAACCCTTTATCCGATCGATTCTGTAAATAAGATTCAGCCTGGTCCATATCCAGTCGATGAAATAGCTCCCAAGCAGTATCACCCAGGTAAAAGAATGGAGTCCCATCTGGATTAATCAGGTAACGTCCACTTTCACTAACCCTTAATGGTTGTGATTGCAACGGGTTGAGACAGATTATAAGCAATAAAAATGTAAGTGTAGGTTTCATGGAGAGCAAGAGTTTGACGGCAGTCAATTTCGCAATCTACTAATTGACATGCAAAAATCGACTTGAAATGTTCGTATGCCTGGATATTTTTGTACTTTAACCGTCTAACATAATAATCTGAAAACCACCATGAATACAGAACAAATACTCGAACAAATCAATGGAATAGCTTTGAGCTACGGACCAAGGCTAATTGGTGCCATTGCCGTTTGGATCATTGGATCTTGGGTGATTAAAGCCCTGGCTAATGGATTCACCCGGATGATGGATAAGAATCAAACTGATGAATCGCTTAAACCCTTTTTAAAAAAGCTATTCAGCACCTTGCTAAAAGTCTTATTAGTAGTCAGTGTGTTGGGAATGTTGGGCGTGGAAATGACTTCCTTTATAGCCATACTGGGTGCGGCAGGACTGGCAGTTGGCATGGCATTGTCCGGAACGCTGCAAAACTTTGCAGGAGGAGTGATGATCCTGTTGTTCAAACCTTTTAAAGTGGAAGATGTAATTGAGGCCCAGGGCTTTGTGGGAAAAGTACACGAGATCCAAATCTTTAATACTATTCTGAAGACCTTCGATAATAAGACCATTATCATTCCGAATGGGGGATTGTCAACCTCTTCTATGGTTAATTATTCCACTGAACCACAAAGAAGGGTAGATTGGACCTTTGGTATCGGATACGGAGACGATGTAGATTCTGCGAAGCAGGTAATACAGGAACTCTGCAACCAGGATACCAGGATATTAAAGGATCCAGAATTGTTCGTGGCAGTATCCGAGTTAGGCGACAGCTCCGTTAACTTTGCGGTAAGAGCCTGGGTGAATGCAGATGATTACTGGGATGTATATTTTGACCTGAATGAAAAGATATACAAGACCTTCGATCAAAAAGGGTTGAACATTCCGTTTCCTCAAATGGATGTTCATGTGCATCAAAGCAACGGGTAAATCTTATAAGATCTACAAAAAGGGGCTTGAAGCCCCTTTTTTACTTTGTCATTACATGTTACTTCAAGCTGGCTTCCAAATCAATGGTAGCAGTACTACCAGCGTATAGCCTGGAAATTGGACAATTGGCTTTGGCAGTTTGAGTGAGCTCATCAAATAACTCCTGCGATAGTCCTTCACAAGAGACCTCACAAACCAATTTAATATTGGTAATGCAGGGTCCGGTTTCGTCTTTACCCAGGGTAACCGAAGCAGTGGTATTTACACTTTCCGGATTTAGTTGGTTGTTGCTCAACAAAGCAGATAGGAACATGGAGTAGCAGCCGGCATGAGCCGCCCCCACTAATTCCTCCGGATTGGTCCCTTCACCCTCTTCGAAACGAGAGGCAAATGAAAATGGTCCATTATAACTACTGAAACTCATCACACCTTCTCCTTCTTTCAAGGTGCCGTTCCATTGGGCTTTTGCAGATCTTACAGTCATTTTTTGTTCTTTATAGTGGTTTATTTAAGAGATGATAAAAATATAATTCATTAACCTAATTCAAAAATGTTGATTGATATACTCAATCAGTTGTTGTCCTTCCAGCTTATCGGTGGCGGGGTTGGTTCGAACGAAGAATTCTTTTTTTTCATAAAAACAGGGTTTTAAGGAAGGCCTGCAAAATACCTTAAGTACCAGCTTCCCCATTATGCTTACAACTTCATAGTCAATGTAGGGATAGTACTCCGCTCCTATGCGGGTGTTTAAAGTATTCCTGAAATGTAAAAGATAGCTATCCTTTGAATTGAAATTATCAGCTTCTACACCAGTTACTTCCCCACGGTCCGAAACACCGACCAATAAGGTACCACCTTGAGTATTGAGAAATCCCACAATGGTTTTTAAGGATGCCTTCTCAATATTTACATCCTTCTTATTAGTAGCGATATTCCTGCTAAATGTTTGTTTGAATTCAAGGTGCTTACCTTCACCCTTTCTTATCATCTCCAGTATTTCATCCTCTTCTGAGAGCAATTTGAGGGGGGCCTGAATAGCGGTGTATTTCTCCATGATGGTACTCACGTTTTTAGGATTGAGCCCAATTTCCTGTTGGAGTTTGCTCAGGATTTCCTGCAGGTTGTACAGTTTGGAGCTTGCCTGTATCAAGGTTTCTTGTTCCTCCTTCTTTGGTATTGCTACCGTGCTTCTAGCTAAATCGGACTTGGTAATATTGGGAATAAAAGATCCGGAGTTAAGCGATTCAAGAATTAGCCTGCCCAATTTTGATCGATAAAAAAGTATCATGTATTCAGCCAACACAATTTCTTCGTTCAACTGTACTTGGAAAAAGTACTGATGATCCTTGGAGGTTTTCAGCTCCATTACCGCATTTGAGGGTCCGACACGAGACAAATAGAAAGAGTTGGAGACGTTTGTGAATCGCTCTTTAGTTTTTGCAATCTTATGTGATACATCTTTCAGTCGGTACAATTGATATCCTGTATATTGCTCTAGGAGTTTTTCGATTTGTGATCTGGTAGCGTGTACGCTGAATGATTTGAAATCGCTTTTGGCAAGCAGTTTCCCCGATTCAAGATTATCCGTATCGTTCTGATCTACAAAATTTTGAACCAACATCTGATTATCATCACCGATGCCACCAATAAAAATAGTGTTATTCGGTTTGGTGGAAAAAGCCAGCAATATGGGTCGAAAACTGGTAATGGGATTCAGTATGTTTTCCGGGGTATTAAATGCTGCATTATATATATATCCATCTTGCTCAAGTCTGGCTAAGACTTTTCGTCCCAAGCTAGAAAATAGTATTGCCGGTTCCACAATGAACACCGCGACTCCGTTATCAGAGAGTTTTTGAATTACCTTGTATAAAAGATCCCAGTTGTTATTGACTTTCTCTTCTGGACTCAGTTCAGACTTGACCTTTTTGATATTCAAGGGCAGATCAGCAATAATGCAATCATATTGTCCAGAATCAATTGACAGCTGCTCCTCTTTCTCTATGATTACTGCCTGATCCAACTCAATTTGTCTGAACATGTTTAACCCGGATAAATGCAATATCAAGGGCTTTTTTGGGGTCAAAGCCCTTATCAGGCAATGGATAAAATCAGTAAGCCCTGATTTATTTTTATTAAGTATGTTTTCAGCTTCCTGGTGATAAGACATTGTAGAAGTAATTTACCCTTCCAAGATCATTTTTAGCTCATTCAATTTTAGAAGGGCTTCCACCGGGCTAATCGTATTAATATCCAGTTGCTCCAATATGCCAGTCACTTTTTTAAACTCTGGACTGCTTTCAAACAGCTTCAATTGGTATTGCTGAGCAGGTAGGTCCTTCAGTCTTTCCCGGTTTCTTTGTTGTACTTTTTCCTTCTCCAAAAGTCCCAGGATCTCATTGGCTCGGATCACCACCTGATTGGGCATACCGGCCATCTGAGCTACATGAATACCAAAACTATGCTGCGATCCCCCAGGCTTTAACTTCCGCATGAAGATAACCCTGTCTCCAACCTCCTTTACTGACACATTATAATTCTCGACCCTTTCATGTGTTTCTGATAATTGGTTCAACTCGTGATAATGTGTGGCAAACAGGGTTTTAGGTCGATGGCCCTGATGATGTAAATACTCTACTATGGACCAAGCTATACTTACTCCATCATAAGTACTGGTGCCCCGGCCAATTTCATCCATCAGAATCAAACTTCTGTCACTCAAATTATTGAGGATACTGGCGGTTTCCAGCATTTCCAACATAAAAGTGGATTCTCCCTGGGCCAGGTTATCGGATGCACCTACCCGGGTGAACACTTTGTCAATCAATCCCAGGTCTGCGGATGTTGCTGGCACATAACTTCCAATTTGCGCCATCAACACGATCAAAGCGGTCTGACGCAGCAGCGCGGATTTTCCAGCCATATTGGGGCCAGTAATCACCATAATTTGCTGTGATTCATGATCCAAGTAAACATCGTTAGGTACATATGCCTCCCCCAGAGGCAACGTTTTCTCGATCACCGGATGTCTTCCCTCTTTTATGTCAAGCACCAGAGTCTGGTTCACATTGGGACGGCAATATTTATTCTGGATGGCCACAGTAGCAAATGAACAAAGTACGTCCAACGCACCTATGGTTTTAGCATTGGTCTGGACTTGGCTGATAAACTTTTGAGCAAATTCTACCAGTTGAAAAAACAAACGTTGTTCGATATCAGCCAATTGTTCTTCAGCATTCAGTATTTTTTCCTCATAAGTTTTAAGCTCGGGAGTGATATAACGCTCTGCATTCACCAGGGTCTGTTTGCGGATCCATTCCTCAGGCACTTTATCCTTGTGGGCGTGTGTAACTTCCAGGTAATAGCCGAAAACCTTATTGTAGCCAATTTTAAGCGAACTGATTCCAGTACGCTCTGTTTCCGACTGCTGCAACTGCATTAAATAATCCTTTCCTGAATAAGCTATTTCACGTAACCTGTCCAGTTCCGAATCTACACCATCACAGATCATGTTCCCTTGAGTAATAACCAATGGTGGTTCAGTACGCAAGGTTTTACTAATCTTGGCCACTAAATCTTGGCAATCGACAAATCTTTTGGTCCATTGATGCAATATCTCACTATCACTATCCGCCAAGGCCTGTTGTAATGGTAAACATCGCTCTAGTGAATCTTTTAAAGAAACAAGTTCCCTAGGGTTGATCCGGCCTACAGCAACCTTGGATATCAGACGTTCTAAATCCGCCATGGCAGCGAGATCGTTAACCAAACGCTCTAGTAATCCTGGATCTCGTATTAATGCACCAGCCGTGTCCAATCTTCTATTGATTACTTCAATATCTTTCCTGGGTAACAAGAGCCACCTGCGAAGCCGACGGCTGCCCATAGCGGTGGTCGTATGATCCAATATTTTTATCAGGGGAATACCTCCCTCCTGCTGTGCCTGAGCTAACTCCAGGTTCCTTACGGTAAACTTATCAAGCCACACGTAGCGATCATTTTCTATACGACTGATTCCAGCGATATGTGCTTGGTTCTTATGCTCAGTTATTTCCAGGTAGTGCAAAATTGCTCCCGCTGCCCGCAATGCAGCGCCCATCTCATGAAACCCGAATCCCTTTAGGTTGGTGGTCCCGAATTGGCTGCATAATTTTTCAAACCCATGATCCAAGCCAAAAGCCCATTCGTCCAACGGGAATAAATGCCGGTCTTGCCGAAGATCGGTTTTAATAAACCTATGGAAAATATCCTTTTGACCTTTACTGAACAGTATTTCAATGGGATCAAAACTCTGAATTAGCTTTTCTATTTGATCTTGGCTGCCTTCAGTCCCGGTAAACTCACCGGTAGAGATATCAAGAAAAACCACGCCTGCCTCACGCTGGTCCAAATACACTGCCGCCAGGTAATTGTTGCTATCGGAGTTTAAAACGTGGTCATTAAAAGTAACTCCAGGAGTAACCAATTCGGTAACTCCTCTTTTCACAATCCCCTTTACCATTTTGGGGTCTTCAAGCTGATCGCAGATAGCCACTCGATAGCCGGCACGAACCAGTTTGGGTAGGTAGTTGTCCAGGGCATGATGTGGAAAACCCGCCAGTTCCACCTTTGAAGCAGCCCCATTGGACCTCTTGGTAAGCACAATATCCAGAACTTTGCTGGCAGTTATTGCGTCTTCCCCGAAAGTCTCATAAAAATCGCCAACTCGAAATAGTAAAAGTGCACCGGGATGTTTGGCCTTGATGGCATTGTATTGCTTCATCAAAGGAGTTTCCCGTTCTTTTTTTACCTTTGTTTTGGTCATGATTGGCAGAAGAATTGAGCTTATGCGAGCGGTAAATTTACGGAAATATAACCATTGACAGAGTCCCCAGAAAATAATTCAAACCTAACATGCGCAAGCTAGAAAACCAGGAACTGCCCCGGCTCGACACCCCCGCATTTAAGTCTCATCCCAAAAATCCTTTGGTACTGGTGTTGGATGACATCAGAAGCCTGAATAATGTTGGTTCTGCCTTCCGTACTGCTGATGCTTTCCTGATCGAGAAGATTTTCCTTTGTGGAATCACTGGTCAACCCCCTCACCGTGAGATCAACAAAACTGCACTGGGAGCTACTAAATCAGTTGAATGGGAGTACAGGGAAAACGCTACGGAACTAGTGCATCAACTTGCCGATAAAGGTTACAAGATTGTTTTAGTTGAGCAAACGGATGGCAGTACCATGCTTATGGATTTTATTCCACCTGGTAATGAGAAGCTGGCCTTGGTTTTTGGTAACGAAGTTTTTGGAGTAAATGATGGTCTACTGAATCAGGCAGATTATTGCTTAGAGATCCCCCAATATGGAACCAAACACTCGCTCAATGTAGCAGTGAGTATTGGCATAGTAGTATGGTCGGTTTTAGAGAAGATGGGATGTTTGGAGTAGTTGTGCATTATGCATTTATTAGTTATGAGTTTAAGTGCTAAATTTGATGTTTAAATAGGTCACTACCATGAATATTAGAATAGAAACAGACACTATGGGGCGGGTAGAGGTTCCCGCTGATAAATACTGGGGAGCTCAAACCCAAAGATCCCTGCAAAACTTCGCCATTGGTGGAGATTCTATGAAAATGCCCATTGAAATCATTCGAGCATTTGCAGTACTGAAAAAAGCTGCGGCTATCACCAACCATACCCTGGGGGTATTGGATGAATATAAATCCAAGCTAATTGCGGAAGTTTGCGATGAGATCCTGGAGGGCGCATTGGATGATCAATTTCCCCTCAAAGTATGGCAGACTGGATCTGGAACGCAAAGTAACATGAATGTCAACGAGGTGATTGCCAATCGCGCCCATGTGATCTCTGGTGGGAGTCTGGAGGATTTACAAAAAAAGATTCATCCCAACGATGACGTCAATAAATCACAGTCATCCAATGATACCTTTCCCACCGCCATGCACATAGCATCATACCAGCTGATAATTGAGCAGACTATACCAAAAATCAAAGCACTGCGTGATATATTGGATGAGAAAGCCAAAGCGTTTAATGAGGTGGTTAAAATTGGACGTACCCATTTTATGGATGCTACCCCGCTTACCTTAGGTCATGAATTCAGTGGGTACGTAGCACAGCTTGACCATGGGCTGACTGCATTGAGGAATACCTTACCCCACCTGAGTGAATTGGCCCTGGGAGGCACTGCCGTGGGCACTGGACTAAACACTCCCAAGGGATATGCAGGAATGGTGGCTCAGGAGATTGCCAATATTAGTGGATTACCCTTCATAACTGCAGCAAACAAATTTGAAGCCCTGGCCGCACACGATGCTCTGGTAGAAACCTCAGGTGCTTTAAAACAATTAGCGGTTAGCCTGATGAAAATTGGCAACGATATCAGAATGCTTTCTTCCGGGCCTAGAAGCGGGATCGGTGAAATCAAAATTCCGGAAAATGAGCCCGGTTCTTCCATCATGCCCGGCAAAGTAAATCCCACACAGTGTGAAGCACTGACTATGGTATGTGCCCAGGTAGTAGGTATGGATGCTGCCATATCGATTGGTGGCATGACGGGTCATTTCGAGTTGAATGTCTTTAAACCTATGATGGTCTATAACCTGCTTAACAGTGCTCGCTTACTTGCAGATGCCTGTGAATCCTTTAGAAAAAACTGCGCTGTTGGCATCGAACCCAACCATGAAGTGATCACTGACAAATTGGAGCGTTCATTAATGCTAGTAACAGCTTTAAATACCCATATTGGTTACGAAAATGCTGCTAAAATAGCCAAGAAGGCACACCACGAAGGGACAACTTTGAGAGAGGCCGCATTGGAGCTCGGACTCTTGACCAATGAGCAGTTTGATCAGTGGGTAGATCCGAAAAAGATGATTTAAGGACAGCTTTCAAGTTAAATTGCTGCTAATCTGTTGTTTAGATAATTTGCAATTCACAATTCATAATTTCTAATTGAAGTAAATTTTTGTAGATTCGCGTTGTAACATAATCTTGGAATAATGAAAAAGCTACTATTTTTATCTGCTTTATTGACATTTTTTGCTGCAGGGGCTTTGCATGCCCAATTGTCTAAACAGGAAGCCAAAGAATGGAAAAAGACCAAAAAATCTATGAGTACTGAAGATTTTAAAACTATGGTCGATCAGAATACGGAACTTCAACAGCAAGTTAATCAGCTTACTGCAGACCTTTCTACCTCTGAGGCTGAACTTCAGCAAAGGAAGGAAGACGTGGCAGTATTACAAGGAAAAATACAAAATCTGGAGCAAGATATCGCCGAAGCTCAGGTAATCGACGTTAGCTCTGGAACGGCCTCAACCGCAAACACCAAGGTTTCAAAGGGAGTGCTGTTCAAAGTACAGATTGGGGCTTTCAGGAATAAAGACCTGTCCAAGTATTTTGGCGCCAGTGATAACTTTGGAGGTGAAGTAGACTCCGACGGCACCCAGCGTTACACACTTGGAAACTTCGCCGATTACTGGCAAGCTGATAAGTTTAAAAAGTACTTGCGGGAAATGGGCGTAAAGGATGCCTGGATAGTGCCCTACAAGGATGGTAGAAGGGTTCCCATGAAAGACGTGCTCGAAGGAGTGATCTAAATTAAGAGTTTGATTATCAGCAAAAAAGCAGTGCAGTAATGTACTGCTTTTTTTATTCTACCGTTGATACTTTAGTTAAACAGGTAAACCATGGAACTTTTATTTTTGATCTCCGGTCTGATCATCGGAATAGGGGGTACTTATATGATTTGGAAAAGTACCACCAGTACTGTAATGACAAAAGAGCAGTTTTTAGAACTCGATAAGGAGAAGTCCCTGATCGAAGATCGATACCGGGTCCTGAAAGAAAATCACAGGAAATTACAAGAATCTATGATGGAAAAAGATTGCACTGAGGTGGACCTAAGGGAACATCTGGTACGTGCTCAAAACGAGCTCAAAAATCTTCAAAATCGATTATTAACTGAGCGCAGCCAGCAACAAGAGATTCATCAAAAATATGCCGACCAATTCGAAGGTCTGGCACAACGAATGCTCAGACAGAATGTAACTCAGCTTTCGGATATCAACCACGAAAAGCTGCACTCAGTCTTAGGGCCTCTACAGGAAAAAATACAATCCTTTGAAAAGCGGGTAGAAGCCAACCATCAACAACAAACCGTAGGAAGTAGACTGCTGCAACAAGAAGTTCAACGACTCACTGAATTAAACCACCAAATTTCGGAGGACGCACAAAATCTGACCCAAGCTTTGAAAGGTAGCAACAAAACTCAGGGGTTATGGGGTGAGATGGTATTGGAAAGAATTTTGGACCACAGTGGACTTCAACGAGGCAGAGAATACTTCACTCAGGGATCTGGCTTGAAACTGCGCAGTGAGAATGGGACCATGCAAAAACCGGACGTGATTGTAGTTTTGCCAGAACAAAAACACCTGATTATCGATGCCAAAGTTTCCCTTAAAGCTTATGAGGCTTATGTAAATGCTACCGACGAGCAACAACAATCCAATCAGTTGAAAAAGCATAGAGACTCCCTGAAAGGTCATATCGATAATTTGAGTGGAAAGTACTACCAGAAACTGGACCAATTGAAGACCTTAGATTTTGTTTTGATGTTCCTTCCGGTTGAAGGAAGTTTAACCACCATTCTGGATAACGATAAGCAGGATTTGCTTAGTTATGCCTGGGATCGAAAAGTGATCATGGTAACCCCTACCACTTTAATCGCTACCTTAAAAACTATAGCATCTGTGTGGAGAAATGAGAAACAGCACCAGAATGCCATGCAAATTGCCAAAGAAGGCAGCAAGGTTTACGAGAAGTTGTGCATTGCTCTTAATGATTTACAAAAGCTAGGGAAAAGTATTCATCAAACAGAAAACAATTACCGCCTTGCCATGCAAAAGCTGTGTGATGGCAAGGGTAACCTATTGGATCAGGCACAAAAGCTAAAACAACTCGGGGTAGAAACCCATGGTAGTCTTCCCAAAGTGTCAGGATATCATTATCAGTAAACCATCAAGATCGGCTTATTTAGCATTATTGATTCCTAGATTGAAGCGGTAATTTGTTACTTTACATCAGATGAAGAAAAAGTGGCTTTTTAAAAAATCACCGGATCCTATAAAAGTCCGATCGCTGTCTTCCAAGCTCAATATTCATCCAACACTGGTATCCCTGCTTCTGCAAAGAGATATTGATAGTCTTGCTAAAGCCCAGTCCTATTTCAAACCATCGCTGGCCCAGTTGCACGATCCTTTCCTGATGAGAGGGATGAGCAACGCGGTAAAAGCCATTGAAAGATCCATATCCAACCATGAAAAAATCTTAGTTTATGGAGACTATGATGTCGATGGTACTACCGCTGTAGCATTGATCTATGGCTTCTTACAAAGCCTTTATCCCGAAATAGATTATTACATACCGGATCGTTACTCCGAAGGGTATGGACTTTCCAATGCCGGTATACAATATGCATTAGACCACCAGTACAAGCTGATTATTACCCTTGATTGTGGAATAAAGGCTGTGGAGCTGGTTGACAAAGGTGTTGCTAATGGGCTTAGTTTTATCATTTGTGATCATCATCTGCCGGGGGAACAACTACCAGCTGCCGCCGCCATATTGGATCCTAAACAAGTTGGATGTAATTATCCCTATAAAGAGCTTTCCGGTTGTGGAGTAGCCTATAAACTGGCTACTGCTATCTGTATCAATCGCGGTATAAATGAGCATAAAGTCTATGAATATTTGGATCTGGTTGCTGTCAGCATCGCTGCTGATATTGTGCCTATCACCGGTGAAAACAGGGTATTGAGTTATTTCGGCCTCAGGAAACTGAACGCCAAACCAAGACAAGGATTGGAAGCACTTTTAAAGATTGGTGGTATAAAACACCAGGTGGACATTCCGGAGGTGGTCTTTGGACTTGCTCCCAGAATCAATGCCGCCGGCCGCATTGATCATGCGCGTACTGCGGTAGAACTTTTACTATCCAATAATGCTCAACAGGCTGAAAAATGGGCTAAAAATGTTAATGAGCATAACAGTTTAAGGAAGGAAACAGACTCAAGTATTACCAGAGAAGCCCTGGAAATGATTGAGAAACAACCTCCCGCTACTGATTCAAAGTCTACCGTGCTTTTCAAAGAGGATTGGCACAAAGGGGTAATTG
>JANQPK010000052.1 GCA_028289505.1 Cyclobacteriaceae bacterium | reverse complement strand
GAACAGAAGCAATGGCCTTAGCCATGGCAACCTCTGGTTCCTATGTTCAGCAGGGTAAGAGCCCAGATAAGCAGGCGGTGATTGACTATTTGGCCATTTGGAAAGAAGAGCTTGAACATCATTAGATTTTATGAAGAAACTTAAAGTTGGTATAGCAGGAGTAGGTTTTATCGGACCTGCGCATCTTGAAGCGCTCAGACGCCTTCCAGACATAGAGGTCATCGCTATTTTCAACAGGGGTGCCGAAAAAGTAAAAGCCAAAGCAAAGCAGCTGGGGGTATCAAATTACTTTGATGACTATCAGCAAATGCTGGATAGCGAACCGCTGGACTGCATACACATCTGTACACCCAATAACTTGCATTATCAGCAAACCAAAGAGGCCATGGAACGGGGTATTCATGTGGTCTGTGAGAAGCCCCTGGCTACTACCATCCAGGAAGCAAAGGATTTAGTAAATCTGGCATCGGCAACTGGCTTGGTAAATGCGGTACATTTTAATATTCGCTATTACCCTATGGTGCGACAGATGAAGTTGATGCGTGAAAAAGGGGAGCTGGGAGCTATTTATTCGATTATCGGGTCTTACTTGCAAGATTGGTTGTTTTATAATACCGATTACAATTGGCGGCTTGAACCCGAGCAATCGGGGGAATCCAGGGCTCTGGCTGATATTGGGTCTCATTTGCTGGACTTGCTGGAGCATGTATCGGGTTGTGATATCACAGCAGTGATGGCTGATATGAATACTGTGCATAAGACGAGGAAAAAGCCTTTGAAACCCATAGAAACCTATTCAGGTAAGATGCTTCAGCCAGATGATTATCAGGATGTTGAAATCAATACTGAAGATTATGCCAGCGTACTATTAAGATTCGATAATGGCAACAAGGGAGTGATTACCGTTTCTCAGGTTGCTGCTGGAAGAAAGAACCGGCTCAGTTTGGAGATCGCAGGTTCTAATAAGACTATCGGCTGGACTTCTGAATCCCCCAATGAATTATGGATGGGGGAGCGGGACCAGGCCAATGGGGTATTATTGCGCGATCCCTCTTTGTTCCACCCTGAAGCCGCGAAGCTGGTTTCCTATCCCGGTGGGCATAATGAGGGATTTCCCGATACCTCCAAGCAACTGTTTAAGGAAGTTTATGCTGCTATTCGCCAAGGTATGCAACCGGAAAAGCCGACCTATCCGACTTTTGAGGACGGTCTGAGGGAACTGATTTTGAACGAGGCCATTTTGAAGAGTGCCAAGCAGCAGCGGTGGATTGAATTATGAGTGGACAGCTGCAAGCTGTTGCTCCACACTGTTGCTGTTGCTGGGAATTATTTATATTAGAGTAGTATGCTAGAAACAAAAATTCCGGAGGGGCCATTAGAGAAAAAATGGCAGAACTATCAGATCCAGGCACAGCTGATCAATCCTGCAAACAAGAAGAAGCTGAATATCATCGTGGTGGGCTCGGGGTTGGCGGGAGCTGGCGCTGCTTCAACCTTGGCAGAATTGGGATATGATATCAAATGTTTCTGCTATCAGGATTCAGCCCGTAGAGCGCATTCGGTGGCTGCACAAGGCGGGATCAATGCCGCTAAGAACTATCAGCACGATGGTGACAGTGTTTGGCGTATGTTTTATGACACCCTGAAAGGAGGAGATTTCCGGTCAAGGGAGGCCAACGTTTATCGACTAGCCGAACTCTCAGCACCCTTAATTGATCACTATGTACAGCAAGGAGTTCCTTTCGCCAGGGAGTACGGCGGTGTTCTGGTCAATAGAAGTTTTGGTGGCGTTCAGGTACAACGCACTTTTTACGCCCGTGGCCAAACTGGACAGCAGCTGCTGCTGGCCGCATATTCCCAACTCTATAAAATGAAAAGGGCCGGAAAAGTGAAGATGTATCCGCGTCATGAGATGTTGGACCTGGTGGTAATTGATGGTAAGGCCAAGGGTATTATTGTACGCGATTTGGTAACTGGTGCATTGAAAAGATTTGCGGCCGATGCAGTGGTATTGGCTACTGGTGGTTATTCCAGGGTGTTCAGGCTATCAACACTTGCCATTGGATGTAATGGTAGTGCCATATGGAAAGCCCATAAACGGGGTGCGTTTTTTGCTGCTCCCAGCTTTACTCAAATACATCCCACTGCGCTGCCACAGGCAAGTGATGCACAATCAAAACTGACCTTGATGTCTGAATCCCTGCGCAATGATGGCCGTATCTGGGTGCCGCTGAAGCCCGGAGATACCAGAAAGGCCAACGACATTCCAGAGGAAGAGCGGGACTACTATCTTGAAAGGCGCTATCCCAGTTTTGGAAACCTGGCGCCGCGCGACATTGCCTCTCGCGCAGCCAAGGAACGTATCGATGCCGGGTATGGAGTCGGACCTTTAAAAAATGCGGTTTACCTTGATTTTCAACATGCTATAGACCGCATGGGGATGGAAACCATCAAGGACAGGTATGGAAATTTATTTTCCATGTATAAAAAAATTACCGGAGTTGATGCCTATCAAGAGCCCATGCAGATTTCTCCTGCGGCTCACTTTTCTATGGGGGGATTGTGGGTTGATTATGAACTGATGACTACCATACCAGGCTTGTATGCGGTAGGAGAATGTAATTTTTCAGATCATGGTGCCAATCGATTGGGAGCCAATTCTTTATTGCAGGCCAGCATTGATGGCTATTTCGTGTTACCCAATACCATCAATAATTACTTAAGTGACAGCTTGAAGGAGCAAGCGCCCAGTGTAGAGCATTCGGAGTTTGATCGGGTAGAGCAGGAAGTCGCCAGTCATATTGAAAAGTTATTAAATGTAAACGGTAATAAGACCGTTGATCACTTTCATCGGGAGTTGGGCCAGGTGATGTGGAAGGAATGTGCCATGAGCAGGAACAAACAGGGGCTCATCGATGCCATTGATCAGATCAAGGATATACGAGAGCGTTATTGGCAGCAGGTTAAAATAACCGGCAGCAGTAATCAACTGAATCCGGAATTGGAAAAGGGGCTGCGACTGGCTGATTTCATTGAGCTGGGTTTGCTAATGTGTACTGATGCCCTGCAACGAGAAGAATCATGCGGCGCTCATTTCAGGGAAGAGTATCAAACGGAACAGGGTGAAGCCATGCGCAGGGATGAAGACTTTTCATTCGTTTCAGCTTGGGAATATCAAGAAGGAGAATTCAAGCTGCACCGGGAGAATTTGCAATTTGAGTACGTGCAACCTACGGTAAGGAGCTATAAATAAACTGGATATGCAAGTTACATTTAAAATATGGAGGCAGTCCAATGCCGAAGCAAAAGGAAGCTTCAAGAGCTATCCAATAGATGGACTGTCCAAAGATATGTCTTTTCTGGAAGCGCTGGATCACCTCAACGAAACTCTGGTTTTGCAAGATGAGGAGGTAATCGCTTTCGAATATGATTGTCGAGAGGGTATTTGCGGGCAGTGTGGGGTTTTTATCAATGGAAGGGCCCACGGGCCTCATGATAATACTACTACTTGTCAATTACATATGCGTAGTTTCGAGGACGGATCAACCATTGTGGTAGAACCCTGGAGGGCTGCGGCGTTCCCCGTGGTCAAAGACTTAATTGTAGACCGTTCAGGTCTGGATCGTATCATTGAACAAGGTGGTTTTATCAGTGCCAAGACCGGTACAGCACCTGAAGCCAATGCTATTCTGATCAATAAAGAGGTGGCTGATAAGGCTATGGATGCGGCTGCCTGCATCGGATGTGGCGCCTGTGTAGCTACTTGCAAAAATGCTTCCGCTGCGCTCTTCACTTCAGCGAAAATCAACCATCTGAACAGCCTGCCTCAGGGTAAACAAGAAGCCGTACGTAGGGTATTGGATATGGCCAACCAGATGGATCGAGAGGGGTTTGGCAGTTGCACCTTTACTGGTGCCTGCCAGGTAGAGTGCCCTGAGGGTATCTCAATCACCAATATTGCAGAGATGAACGCCCTCAGGTTGAAGGCACAACTATTAGGCTAAAGTAGTTACTGCTCAACTACACTTTGCTGGGACAAGGTTTCATGGATATCATTCACCGCCATCAGCGCTGCACTGCCATACCATTCCTTTAATTCCATTTCCAGTACCCCAGCTTGTATGGCAGGGTCTGTATTGGTTAGTGCCTCGGCCTCAGGTACGCTCTGTACATTAAAGATATAAATACCCCTGAGCTCACCATCGTCAATAAATGGCCCAGCTAAAACTAGTTTTCCCGCTTCAGCCATGCTTATTATATTTTGTAAATGAGCCCGTTGCAAGTCAGCAGCTTCCGCTGAATCTGCTTCCTGATTTGGCCCTCTCTTCAAAAAAGCCAATACATATTTTTTCATACCCATAGGGTCAGCACCATAGCTTTTGGCGCGAACCGAGTCGTATACAACTTTATCGGGGACTGAAGATTTAGCTGAAATATTCAGCTCGGGTGGTTTAGTATCTTGACAGCTAAAGAGCAGTGTTATCATAAAAGCTGTTAAGGCAATGGTGTTGAATTGTCTCATGGAGGTGTGGATTAAATACTTCTTTTAAGATTAGATGTGGTACTCAATGTCTTTAACTACTACCTTCAACCAGGTCCATTCGGTAGCGTCTTGCTTCCAGCTAGCAGATAGTTTTACCGGGATGGTATAACCATTTCGTTGTTCACTCAGTTCGTTGGTCACCACCCATTCCAATAGCGGAGCTTTAGGTGTGCTGTCTTTATAACGTAAAGCTTGGAACCGAATAAAATTCCCGTGCTGGTCAAAGTGGAAACTACCGGATCCGGTGGTACCTCCATAACTCATGGTTGCTTTTACAACATGGTCATCCAGTGTCTCCCAACTAATGAAAGGAAGGCGTGCTGCTGAGGGATACCAAACTACTTCCGCCAGAAATCGCTGCAAACTGGCTTGATCAACTTTAGCATTATGCTTAACACTGCTCATGGGTATTATCGACATTAATGAAACCCTCATCTGACCTTTCCCATTTTGAAATTGATCCAAAGCTTTGATATGCAGTAAAGGAGCTACTGGCAGCTTCATACTCCAATTAAATTCTGGGGGATTGATTGAAGTAAACTGTGTGGCTTCAGCTTGCTTCCAATGCTTCAGGCCAGGTTTTAACTTAATCTTAACATCCTGTTTCATAGAAACATGGTTGATTATGGTTTCTTCTGAAACCCCAGCGTAGCCCAGCCATTTCTGAACTGGCCTTGGCAGATCCGCTATCGGCCGTAACCCATCACTCATAACCCATAACTTATAACTCCTCCGCCCATCTTTGAAGTTGTATAGTTTCAAAATCAACCGCCACATCATTGCTGGCAACAGCCCCGGGTCTACTGCTTCCCTGTTCAACTACCTTCCTTAGCACTCCAGTCAATTCTTCTTCTAATTCCGGATAATGATCCACACTATCCTTGGCTTCTGCAATATCAAGGGCCAAATGATATAGTTCTACCTTGGCAGGTTTACCCCTGGATTCATTTCGGTTTTGCTCGGGTAAAGCGAATACGATCTTCCAGCCATGTTGGCGAAAGGCAAACTCACCATGTACCGAATGGCTCACCAGATGATCGCGATTTGAACTGGAACTGATTCCGGTGATTAGATCCATAAAGCTGAAACTGTCTTCTCCCTGGTTCATGGCAAGTGGTTGGCCTGAAATCAGTTGATGACAGGTGGCAAAGATATCGGTGATACATAATAGTTGATTGCTTGAACTACCAGGTTCTACCTTCCCCGGCCATTTGACCACAAACGGTACCCGGTGCCCCCCTTCCCAAATATCCGCTTTATGCCCCCGAAAAGGACCACTTGGCAGGTGGCCAGCGGCAATTAGATCTTCCCACCCAGTGTAATGAGAATGCCCGTTATCTGCAGTAAATATGATCAAAGTATTCTCTGAAATTCCGGCTTGCTCAACTGCTTCAATAATCTGACCTGCAGACCAGTCTGTTTCCATTACAAAATCTGCGATAGGGGCGATTCCACTTTTTCCAGCAAACTGTGATCCAGGTACTACAGGTTCATGCGGCGAAGTCATGGAGAAAAAGAGAAAAAACGGTTGATCTGATTTGCTCTGCTGCTCAATGTAGCCTACTGCTTTTTGGGTTAATTCCGGAAGTATTTCTTCAAACTTCCAGTCAGGTGCCATAGGTGAGCCCTCAAATCCACGAGGCATTACCACATGATCTGAATTCTCCTGGTATTGATAGCTAGAAGTCGGCTGTATCAGGATTTGGTTGTTCTCAATAAAGGTAAATGGTGGGAAGTTGGGTACGTGGGTGCCAAAATAGTAATCGAATCCATGTTCAGTGGGACCACCGGCTATGGGTTTGGTGTAGTCCCATTGATAGTTATCCAGATCATTGGGCTTTTCGATTCTTTCGCTTTCGCGTTCGCCTTGCCAATACCATCCCAGATGCCACTTACCGATTAGAGCTGTGGCATAATCGTGCTCTTGAAGCATTTCTGGCAGGGTTGTTCTTTTGGGTTTAATTAATGGAGGTTCGTAACAAGCCAATACCCATTCTTGAAGGGCTGTCCTCCAGGCGTACCTCCCGGTCAGTAGGCTGTAGCGAGTTGGAGAGCACACGGCTGAGCTGCTATGAGCATCGGTAAAACTCATACCGTCACTCACCAATTGATCGAGATAAGGTGTGGGAATTTTATTTTCCGGGTAGTGGGCTTGAATATCACCGACACCAAAATCATCTGCTAGGATGACAATGATATTGGGTTTTTGGATTGCTTCTTGAGTGACAGTTTCTGACTGCTTGTGGCATTGTGTAAAAATGGTTAGAGCAAGACCTAGGGAGAATTGGATTTGGTGAAAGCGGATCATAGTGAAATATAACAATTGAGAGGAAACTTTCCACCTAAGTTATTTCCTTACCGAACCGGTTAAAATACGCATTCGATAAGCATTCATGGCATTGACTCCCAATTTATGGGTAAGTCGGTGGTTAACATAGACCCCTACACCAGCACCGACCAGTGGAATCATTTGAAACAGCTTGGCCAGGTCAATATAATCGCGATATTCCAGCTGGAAAGTGCGCCAGTCAAATTGATTGATATTATCAGGTAGCTGTTCTTTTTGTCGATCCCAATCCTCCATGACTCGAAATACATGATTGCGATTGTGCTGACTGGAGAAAGTAAGTTGAAATATGAGCAATAAGTAAACACGTTCTTTATAGTCACTCAAATCCATGCCATAAATGGCGGCTATTTCGTGCATCATCTTCATTTTAAGGGATAGCCATAACGGAAAATCAGCTAACCCCCAAAGAAATCCACCGGCACCGGTTACGCCACCTTCCACTGCTGCTGTAGAACGATAGAACTTGATTCTTTTCAAAGCCTTGATTTCCCGTTGCTGAAGACTAGTACCTGCCTTGGCAGTAGGTGTGGTAAGGTTGGCGCCGAATATTACTGCTCTTACCATTTGCTTGATTGCAGTGGTCACCACTTGGTGAATTTGCTCGGGGACAATCCGGTTTATTCTTTGTTGAACAGATCGAGTCATCCTGTTGGCGATAGAGGGAGATTTACGCATGGATTGTTGCCACTTCTCCAACTCTTGCCACATTCTTTTATGGTTGCCGTCTTTTCTCAAAACTAGGCTGGCTTAGGACGATCATAGGTTCCGGGAATGAAGGGAAACTGTTTTGAAGCATCATCTATCATTTCAACCCCTAAACCTGGTTTTTGTGGAAGGTAAAGAAACCCATCCTCCATCTTTAAAGGTTCCTTAAATAGGCTGGTTCTTAATGGATTATAAGTCTGGTTTGACTCCAAAAGCAGTAGATTAGGTATTCCAGCGGCAAGATGTCCATTGGCAATGGTGAGTAGGGCCCCATGCCAGTTATGCGGTGCACAGATTTGACCCTGCAAATGTGCCATACGGGAAACATACCAAGATTCCGTGAGTCCCATAACGCCTGCGTCCGGTTGCACAATGTCTACAGCATCCCGGTCTATCCATTCTTTATAATCAAAACGATTGTCCATAACATCTCCTCCGTAAGATAACTTCACATTTTTTAATGCCATCTTTATCCGGCGGTAATTATCTTTTGCATGAGGACCTACACGTCGGGTTGGATCTTCGATCCAGATCAATTTCATTTTTTCAGCTTCTGCGATAAATTGCATGGTTTGATCCATATCCCATTGTGCATTACATTCCTGTATCAATCCAAAATCGTCCCCTACAGCTTCTCTTATTTGCCAAACTCCCTCAATATATCGATTCATAGTCATGCCGCTGACTGACCAGTGGGTACCCGGCCTGAACTTATAAGCCTTAAATCCTTTTTCTTTTAATTTGAGACCTTCCTCGATCAAATTGTGCGGCCATACATCACCATCATACATCTCTCCAGCACTTGCATAGACTGGTATTTTGGGTTCAGGATCATGATCAATGGCAAGTAGTTTATATACCGGAACGCCTTTGGCCTTTCCAATGATATCCCAAAGTGCTGCGTCAACACCTGCCCATCCTACCATGGGTCCTCGGTTCAATACTCCAGCTGTCAGGAAATCGATATCAAATGGATTCTTTCCCAGTATAGCTGGTTTTATGATTTCCTCAAGATAATTCTTAACTGCCTCTGGTCCTCCGTATTGGGTAGCTCCGCCAATACCTTTAATTCCTGCATCGGTAAAAACTTCCACTAGTATGCTATCGGTTTTCCAGCATTTATACCGTTCAGGGATCCAATCGAGATACCATTGTTCTTCTGCCGGTAACTCGTACGACAGCAAGGTCACTTTCAGGTCAGTAATCTTGAGGTTTTCCTTGATCAGGCCATCCATAGGATGATTCCGGACCAGCGACTTTTCTGATTGAACTTCTCTTTGATCATTACAACCCGATGAGAATCCCATGGCCATGGCTCCTGTAGACAAAACCGATGAGCGCAAGAATTTTCTTCTATTAAAACTATTGGTATCCATTAGATCAGTATTTGTTTTAAGCAATTTTTTTATATCAATATTTAGGTTCTCAACATTGTGTGCAACCTTTTATACAAGGGCAAGTCTTTGGGTTACTGGGTAAGTGGTATACCAACTTCAGTGTTCAAAGCCCTGTCATTGTAAAGTGGCGGGGTTTTGCTTTTTATCACAGTATATTTAGTATACGATAGGTCAAATTAATTATTATTAATCACTAATTGCTGGTTAGGGATCAAATGAAAATTTTTAGCAAAAGCCACCTTTCCATAACGCTTTGGTACATGCTATTCTGGTTATTGGCGGTATATTATTTAATTGTGATGCGATTCATAGGCCACTCTTCAGTGGTAACCAATCCGATTGATTCAGATTTGCAGTTTGATGTCGTGACATTTCTAAGATTGGGATTGATGGGAGCAGTTATTATTGGCGTCTTATTTGGTTTGATAGATATAGTGTTTGAGAGAAAACTGTTCCGCGATTTAAGCTATGGGAAATTAATATTGACCAAAAGCTTAATTTATATTTCGGTCTTTGTGCTGGCCTTGGCATTGCTTAGTATGCGCAATCAACACCTGAGTTTAGGTTATTTTGATTTTAAACGATGGAAAGAAGTTTTTTTTCAACCCAATCTATTAGTACCTATTTCCTATATGGCTACAGCCAGTATTTTGCTCAATTTTATTCGGGTGGTAAATCTCAAATTTGGACCAGGAAACCTTTGGTACATGCTGATTGGTAAATTTTACCGGCCAAGACAGGATAAGCGGATTTTGATGTTTTTGGACCTCAAATCCTCCACAGCCACTGCTGAGAGGCTGGGGCATATCAAATACAGCGAACTGATACAGGACTGTTTTAGTGATCTTGCAGTAGTACAAAGCATCAAGCAGAGATTTATCAGTATGTAGGTGATGAGACGGTATTGGCTTGGGACACCAGAGCTGGACTTCGAAACAACAATTGTATTATGGCCTACTTTACCTTCATGAATACTATAAATGAACGAGCTGCTTATTATACTAAAAAGTATGGATTGGTGCCCTTTTTCAAAGCTGGTGTGAACCTAGGTGATGTTACCATTGCAGAAGTTGGACGCATTAAGAAAGAAATCGCATTCCACGGAGATACGGTAAATACCGCAGCCAGAATACAAACGATGTGCAATAAACTCCACCAAGGCCTACTTATTTCAGAATCGCTGAAAAATAAGCTATCTGAAACAGATGCATTTAGCATCAAGCAGTTGGGCAGTATGGAATTAAAAGGAAAACAAAAAGAGGTGAACCTTTATGCAGTTAAAACCGGTTCACCGCCAGCTACCAACTATCCAGAGACTTGATAAAACTATTTGCCTTTACTCTTAATCCATTCAGTACCCCTTGAAGTTCTGGTTCTTCCACCAGGTTGTTTTTTTCCAACGGGTCTTTCTCCAAGTCGTATAATTCCTCCGTGTTGGGATGGTCTATATACCTGAAATATTTCCACTTTTCACTGCGAATACCCTCACTTTTCGGTATGTACTCCAATTCATACAGGTGTTCACAGAGAAATTCACTGCGCCATTCAGAGGTTTTACCACTGATCAATGGCATTAAGCTCTTTCCCTGCATGTTCTGCGGGATGGGCACATCGGCTACCTCTAGTATGGTCGGAGCAATATCGATATTCAAAGCCATATGCTCCAGTGAACGACCAGGGTTTTGCAGTTTTGGATGGTATATGATCAACGGTACCCGGATCGAATTCTCATACATCAGCCATTTGCCTGACAGCTGACGCTCTCCAAGGAAATAACCATTATCCGACATAAAAATTATCACGGTGTTCTGATCCAGGTTTTTGGATTTTAGTTTCTGCCTGAGTCGACCGAGATTGTCGTCGATGGTGGTGACCATGCGATAATACCCTTTTACTTTTTCCTGATATTTTTCTGGATTATCAAAACGCCACTTGTACCGTATACGTCCAAGATAGTTTTCATCCCTGATAAAATCCGGTTGTTCTGCCAAATATTGATCAGCTGCTAAGGATGGATCGGGAATAGTGACATCGTTATACAGATCATTGTGCCTCTTAGGCCAGAAATATTGCTGGGGACTGGAATCATCGGCATGTGCTGCATTATAGCTGATGGATAGGCAAAACGGTTTACCTGGAGGATTGTTGTCAATGAAATCCAAGGCCTTATTGGTGGTATAATCCGTCAAGTGGGTATGTTCTCTCCATCCTGGGCCTGTCAACCTGAAATATCCGTCGGTTCCGGTTACATACAAATCATCAAAAATAAGGGTGTCCAGTTTGCTTTCCAGATTCATCCCCAGCTTGCCGAAAAAGCCGGTTCGATATCCGGCATCGTGCAGCAGTTTCGGATAGCTGATATCGATGAACTTTTGGGCGAGGGGAGGGGTTCGAAATGTAAAGTCATGGGTCCGTTCGTATAAACCTGTCAACAAACTGGCACGGCTGGCAGCGCAGATGGGGGTAGTAACAAAGGCGTTTGGGAAATACGTGCCTTCTCTGGCCAACTGATCCATTTGTGGTGTTTGAATGATGTCATTACCGGCTATGCCCATGGCATCCCAACGTTGGTCGTCGGTCAGGATGAATATGATATTGGGCTGAGCGCTGATACAGTTGGTTATCAACATCCAAAGCAAAGACAAGGAAAGGAAACGCTGCATGATTTATTTAGGTTCTAAGGACATTACATACTCATAACTTTGGTTCAGCAGGTTTACTACGGTCTCAGTATCCTCAAGGAGGTCCTCGGGAATTAAGATATAACCCTGCATGGTGGCGCCATAGGATTTGAAAAAGGAGGTGTTGAATTTGTTAAAGTATTCTGCTTGTACCTCCTTTGAGAATCGAATGCCCAATTCTCCTGCTTTATTTAGTAGGGAAAACATATAACCATTGGCAGAGGTGAAGGGCATAGATTTTCCCTTACGATCGAACCTAGGGCATTTGGCTACCAATTCATCGTATCGCGCTAGGCTTTCTTGGTAAGTGCTCATATTACTTCCATAAGGTATTGAAGCTGGCAATGATTTTCAAGTGTAAATACTTTTATCAGGGTGAATCATAGCTTTGGAATGCTTCCAGATGGGGTTCAGCAGCTTCAAGATCCATAATGAAAAATCCATATCCCACTCCGGCTTCATCACCCCTTTTGCCAATTTGGAAGCACAAGAATCTGCCATCATCTGATACCACTCCCTGAGAATCCTTATAGCCATCATATTCGGTGAAGTAGGTAAGCCTTTGCATCTCTCCAGAGCCGTCCAACTTCAATTTGTAAAGATCAATTAAGGGCCATGCGCTTTTCAAACTGGATCCGTGTTCTACACAGGTAAAGCTTCCATCTGGGAAAATACCTTCAGGCTCATCGTAATAATCAGCAGAGTTGGTCATATTGCGGAATTCCCCGGTTTTGGTATTGATCACATAGGTGTCGGTGTTATGGCTATCGTTGATCTGGTAAACCGAAAACGTCATCAGGTCATCATGGGGTGGTACCAGGTTTTGAGTTTCCAGGCTGGAATTTCCCAGGGGAAAGGCAAGTTGTTTGGAATCAAATACCATTTTTTTATTGGAAATCTGGGGCATATCATTGTTGTAAGTAAGATCAGCGGTAAAAAGTTGAGCCTGGCCTGCTCCCAGCTCAGGTCTTTGCCGATTCCGTTCTGCCCAGCCTATTTTTAACTTATTTCTGGATACCGCTGGTCCCTCGGCGCAAATAATACCTAACGGTACCGGCTTCTGCTTACCATTCCGGTCAAGCACGGATAACCAACATAAATCACGAGCCTGTTCCCTCTGCTCCCGATCGGTTGGATCGAAAGCTGCTACTGGGCCGGACAATAAAATATCCCCATTTGAGAGATACATGGCCCGGGTAAATCCATGGTGATTGAAATGTCTGGTTTTGGGATTGATGATTCCGGTCTTCAGCTCCAGTTCGTATACTTCTCCCATGGGTTTGTCCACGAAGAGAATCCGCTTTCCATCGTGTGACCAGTCAGGACGTTCTCCAAAGCCGCTTACTCTTTTAATATAATCAGGCAGGTGGTCTGCCGGGTTTCCTTGCCGGAAGCCGGTTTCTTGCGCCAGGCATGGTCCCATGCTAAAGCCGAAGACAGCTAGAACAGCAACACAAATCAGTTGTTGATTGTTAATCACTTCTACAAGCTAACTATTTCTGCGATAACACTTTCCTGGGGTATCCCTTTTCAGCTATTACAGGGTAGACAAGTAATCCTCTGCATTTTGAAGGTGACGCTGCTTTTTTCCCTCATCCATCTTATCAAAGGTATACACCAGCATGCGCATACGGGGATTACCTAAAAAGAAATCGCGGTGTCGGTACATGAAACGCCAGAACAAACCATCCCAGGTAGCCTGCCAGCTGCCTTTATTAAAATCTCCCATTTTCATCAGATAGTTGCTACCGCTGATATAAGGTTTGGTGGACATCACTCCGCCATCAGCAAATTGGCTCATGCCATAGACGTTGGGAACCATCACCCAGTCGTAGGCATCGATATACAATTCCATAAACCATCGGTAAACTTCATCCGGGTCAAATTCACATAGCATCATAAAGTTGCCCAGTACCATCAGCCGTTCAATGTGGTGGTTATAGCCAGTTTTTAGAAGCTTTTTAATGGTAATATCAACAGGGTCGATCCCGGTGGAACCTGAGTAAAAACTTGCCGGGATCTTGCGTTTGAATCCCCAGAAATTTTTAGTCCGCTCCTCAGAGCCCTTAACTTCATAAATCCCTCGTATGAACTCCCTCCATCCAATGATTTGCCTAATGATACCCTCCGTGTTGTTTAAGGCAATATCCTCTAGCTCCGCGAAATTCA
Organism: Cyclobacteriaceae bacterium; assembly: GCA_028289505.1. Classification (GTDB taxonomy): domain Bacteria; phylum Bacteroidota; class Bacteroidia; order Cytophagales; family Cyclobacteriaceae; genus SZUA-3. The sequence continues at coordinate 1,693 of JANQPK010000052.1, read as the reverse complement.
GGATCTCATTCACAACATACTGAGGGGTAAGTAACCCGGTATTGAGTAGGGGAGATAGCACACTGTGATGCAAAATAGAGTGCTCTGCCACTAGGGCATCTTCATAATTACCGAACAATGAAAAACGCTCTTGCAAGAATTGATTCAACCAATTCCTGGCTTGTACAAATGTGTAGGGATATCTAGCCGTAAGACTAATTTGTCCTGGGTTTGAAGGGAAGTATTGTTCAACGTACTTTACTGCTTCCTGGTAATGTTGATCGGTGGCTGGATAATGGATTTCAGGGGGTGTTTTTTTCGAAGGGTATCGCTTCCTATTCTCTGCATCAAAAGTCCACTTTCCACCCTCAGGTTCACCATCCTGGTTTACCAGAATGTTCAGCGTTTTTCGCTGCTGAATATAGAACTTGGTTTGAAAGTATTTTTTTAGGTTCGGTTTAAAGAATTTGGCTAACTCATCCCTGGTATTGATAAAGGATGGATTGTGGTGGATATGTAATGATTTGGAGTGTTGCTGACATTGTTGCTGAAGCCTTCGCCCCAAATAGTTATCAACCGGATCCATGACGTACAGGACTTTTTCCCGTAAAGTCTCTATCAGCTTTCTAATGTCGGATTGAGTTTGGTTACTTTCGATATAAACCACCTGGTAGCCCTTATGCTCTAGGAATTGCTGATATGCCTTCATACTGGCCCTGTGAAATGCGATTTTCTGCTTATGGAACCGATACTGGTTAAACAAGAGGTATTCCTCGACCAGGTATACCTTGATTTCTGGCTTCATAATAGGATTTTCCTCAAAAAGCTGATGAGGAAAAATCAGTGCAGCTTCCATACTACTGCGATTTGAAATCAGGCACCGAGCTTACATGTGCGTAGGGGAATTGATCCGTTCTTTTTAAGGCATAATAACTGTTCACACCGCTGATACCTACCGCGTCGATGGATGCGATATTCAGATTGCCTTCTGCGTCCATCATTTGATCGGCGAATTGTAAATGCAGGATGCTACCAATTATCAAAATGGTTTTATTGGCTTTTATAGGAACCTCATCAACCAGTTCCAATCCCATTTTCAACTGACTCTCCTTCACGAAGGGTGCTTTGAAATTAAATTGACGTTCCTTGCTGATACCACAGCGCTCAAATTCGGAAATGTCATGGGGGAATTTTGCGGAGGTAAAATGGGCATTCTCAACCAAATGCCCTGGCACCTGATTAATGGTATAAACTCCAGTAGCCTTGATGTTCAAATAGGTATCACGGGGTTTTTCATGTTGTGGACGGAAGAACATACCAATCAGGGCGGGGTTACTGCCTAGATGCACCACACTGCTAAAAATAGCCAGATTGTCCTGTCCTGTGGCTGACTGACTGCCTATGAGATTGGCCGGCTTGATACCAGTGACCGAGTTGATGATATTCAACCGCTTGACCCGGGGTAGTTGCTCAATATCTTGCTTTGAAAAATACATCCACAGAATTTAATTGATCTTACTTATTTGATATAATCTACTGGTCAAGAAAACTAACTTTTCTATTGTCTATATCACACCTTGCCTCAAAGATTAATATCTCTCCACGGTCCTCCATTTCTTGCAATAAAGGACTACAATCTCTTCAATATACTATCAAAATAACCCAAAAGTGAGATTATTGTTTGTGCTTATCAGTTTAGAATCTGCAATTATTG
>JANQPK010000048.1 GCA_028289505.1 Cyclobacteriaceae bacterium | reverse complement strand
TTGAAGGCATCGGAAATAATGGTTGTTTCTCTGAACCTGTTTACCACCGACCCATAATTGATGGTGAGCTTAGAATCTGGTAAATTATTAGGGTCCCAGGTAGCACCTTGTGCTAGAACCGGCCACATAAAATACATCTGTTCCACCTCATGACCTCCATTCACGGTAATGGTTGGATCCGGGCTATTGGGGTTATAAGGTATTGCATGCGCAAAAAAATACTCTCGTGCAGTTAAGAAATTGGGGTCGTTATTATCGTCCTCCGGATTCAGGTTGAATCTTCCATCACGTTGCTGGTCCCTAAACGAAACCATCAATTGTCGGTTGTTATCGATGTCCCACACCTCGAACGGCACCTCCACATAATCTTGGTAACTATAATCCATATCTGAAACTCCTGCGCCACCATCACCATTGGTACCAGCATTGACCGGAACCGTAAACCGATGCGCCATTTGACTGCGACTTGGTCCAAATCTCCACTCTATTGAAACAAAATCTTCTGGATCCGCCTCCCCAATAGCCAATTTGCTTTGAAAGAACACGCCACTATCAAAAGTGATGAAATCCATAAACTGTGCAGTCTGTCCAACATCCACACCAAGTACCGTAGGCTCTCCAGAACCCTCACCAGGTTTTATGGTGAACTTAAATAGATTTACTCCCCCCACGTAAACGATATTCTCATCATAGGGATGGATAACCACCGTATTGTCATAGTTTCCTTGTCCTCCTAAAAAATCTAGATTTTCACCATTATTCTCTTCTACCACAATGGCCCAATTGGCCCCAGCATCTTGGGAGATATATAAGTCTGAGCCCGTACCAGAAACAGACCCTTCCACCGAAGCGTAGATGAGGTTGGGATTTTCAGGTGCAATGGCAATCTCAACCCTTCCATCAGGTACCATTCCGATACTGGAGTCTACCCAACTATTTCCCTGGTTGAAGGATTTAATAACTCCACCATTGTTCAGTGTGGCATAAATAATATTGAAATTATCCGGCGAGGGAAGTAACTGCTGTACCCGCCGATTACCGTCGAAGACCTTAACCCAACTTGTTCCACCATTGGTTGACTTGAATATACCAGAATTAAAAGAAGAGAAATTAGGGTCGTTACTGGTACAGACCAAGACAACATCCGGATCCGATGGATTGACTATAATTCGGTTTACATTCTGAAAATCGTCATTATTTATAGTGGTAGGTAATTGGGTCCAACTAAAGCCACCATCTGTCGATTTAAAAATCCCGTCCCCCCTGATCCCGGTTAGACCTGCAAATGATTCCCCGGTACCCACATAGATAATATTGGGATCCGACTCACTCATAGCAATAGTAGAGACTGCCAAACTGGGAAGGTCAGGAGTTAAATTGCTCCATGAAACTCCGGCATTATCTGTTCTCCACAGGCCGCCACCCACAGCTCCAGCCACCCAGGTATCGCCGGAGGGATCGCTGGGCAGTACGATCAAAGCTCGGGTCCTGCCAGGTAAATTACCGGGTCCTCGCTCAATAAACTCTAACTGCTGTCTGCGAGCTTTGGCAAATTTTCCTCGATTCCTCTGGGCTACCTGAAGCTGGTCCAATTTGTAATTGGCCGAGTATTTCGGGCCATCACTACCTTCCCTGGTGCGAATCATCCAATGATACTTGGCAAATTCATGAGGCTTGTCGGTTTTAATCAATTGGCCTTGGATTCGCTCAAGATGTTGCTGCCACAATAACTCTGCATCCCACACAGGTAAATTTTCCACCTTAGGTTGATGTTCAAGTAGCAAAGTAACACCGGCAATAAATAGTGCTATACCAACCAGCAGTCTTCTCATATCCTCATAAAACCCTAAATTCTATCCTTCGGTTCAATCTTCTATTTTCTTCGCTATTATTAGGGGCAACCGGAACACTTGATCCATAGCCGGCATATTTCAGTCTCTTGGAATCAATTCCATGTTCTATCAGGTATTGGTAAACAGCTTTGGCCCGGTTTAGAGATAATTGTTTGTTATAGGTGTCAGATCCTGAATTGTCAGTATGGCCTGAAATTTCAATGCGCAAAGAAGGGTTTGATTCTAGCAGCAGGATGGTCTTATTTAACTCAGTGCGTGATTTTTCCTTTAGCTCGTACTTGTCGATATCAAAGAAAATATTGTTCAAGGTTGCTGCGGTACCACTCTTTATGGGCTTAAGGAATACGTCAATATTGATAGGCTTTCGATCCGCGGTCTCCTGATAATCGAAGCGTAAACTCTCGAATAAATATCCGGTTTTATTTACATAGAGGGCATATTCAGAACCTTCGGTAAGGATTTGCATGTAATCACCTGTCAATGAATCTGAGGTCACTGTCGACTTGAGGGAATCCGCGTTCAGGTCGAACAATTCGACCTGGGCTTTTAGCGGTTTTTTGGTTTCCAGGTCCATCACTTTTCCCGCTATATAATTACTCTTATTCTTAATTTTTATGGCTTCGGGAACCTGAAATTCATAGAGGAGACTTTTGTAAGACCCTGTTGTTTTTTGCTCATAGCTATAATAACCGGTTTCCCCATCAGCGGTAATGAACAGAGAAACCTGGTCATCCGCAGTATTGATAGGATAGCCTAAGTTTTTAGGAGCAGTCCACTTGCCTTGTTTTAATTCACTAAAGAAAATATCATACCCTCCCATTCCGGTAAATCCTTGTGAAGAGAAGTAAAGGGTCTGACCATTAACATGAATGTAAGGGCTAACTTCCTCCTCTGCAGTATTAATGGTTGCGCCTAAGTTTACCGCCTTGGTCCATTCACCGAACCTCCATTGGCTCATCCAAATATCCCTTTTCCCAAATCCACCCGGTCGGTCCGATACAAAGTACAGAATATTACCATCGGCTGATAAGGAGGGTTGAGACTCCCAGCTTCTGCTATTGATCTTGGTGCCCATATTTTCAGGGTCAGTCCATTCATCACCTAACTTATAACTGATGTACAGGTCACAACTGCCCATACTGGTCCGTCCAGAGCAGGAGGTAAAAATTATAGTCCTTCCATTAGCGGAGATGGTACAGGTACCTTCGTTGAATTTGGTATTAATGTTATCAGAGATCGATTCAGGGGTGGTCCAAGTACCGTCCTGGTTTCGATGAGATACTACCATATCTTCATCGAATTGTGGATCCCTAGACTCCCTGCGAGTGAAAATCATGGTGTTTTGGTCTGCAGTAAGTACCGGGAAATACTGCAAATCGAACTCATTAATATTCTCAGGCAAGGGTTTGGTATCGAACGGTAATGGGTTTTCAAGCTGTTCTAGGGCGAAGTTTACATTAGTTTCCAGCTTTACCACTCGTTGAGCAATTCTTGGAGGGGGATTAAAGCTCCTTAGCTTGTTAATACAAACTAATGATTGTTGGTATGATCCCTGTTTGAAATAGATATCTGCCAACGCCAAATAAGCACCCACTGTTTTAGGATCATTAGGGATTATGGAGACTGCCGACTCAAGGTAACCTTGGGCATTGGCAAAATCACCCAGGGAAAGGTAGTTGGTACCCAGTCTTAGGTGTGCCTCAGCAAAGTTAGGGTCTTTATCGATAGCCATTTCAAGATAGGTAACGGCCTCCGAATAATTCCGGCTTCGCAACAATTCCCCGGAACGCTCGAAATACTTTATGGCTTTCTTCGATTTGGTGTGATATTGAGCTATTGAAGGCACCACCGTAAAACACAACACCAGTAATAATAAAAAATGGAGCGCCTGTTTCACGGAAGGTTTAGGTATTTATGGGTTTGCAATGAAATGCGCCATTTTGGATTTTGCTTGACATATTGCATAATCAAAGGCAGCATTTGATCCTCTTTACTCCACTCCGGTTGTAAGAATAATTTACAGGCATCATTTACCTTACTGGCATGATGTTCGGCCCATTGTAAATCGCTGGCATGGTAGATAACAATTTTTAACTCATGAGCTTTGTGGTAAAACTCTGACAAAGGTTCTTTGAACTTCTTGGGGGAAAAACAAATCCAATCCCACTGACCTGTCAGTTTATGAGTTCCTGAAGTCTCCAGGTGTGTATTAAGGTTTTTTAGTCGAAGCTCCTTGGTTAGATCAGTTAAATCATGCATTAAAGGTTCTCCACCAGTTATTACTACTAAAGCAGGGTCACATTCTTGAGCCTCCTTGGTGAGCCCTTCAATATTCACTAAAGGATGGGCAGAGACATCCCACGATTCCTTAACGTCGCACCAGTGGCAACCTACGTCACATCCCCCTAAACGAATAAAACAGGCCGATTTCCCGGAGTGATACCCCTCACCCTGTAACGAATA